>JADGRS010000319.1 GCA_017880705.1 Burkholderiales bacterium | reverse complement strand
TCTTCACGCTCTGGCAGGTGCTCGCCCAGCCGGATCTGCTGCCGCCCTTCGTGTGGGAGAACCCGAACCGCGCGGCGTTCTTCTTCGGCGAGCCCGTGAAGATCTTCAAGGCGATCTGGGTGTGGTTTTCCGAGGGCACGATCTACCAGCACCTCTGGGTCACGCTCGAGGAAACGGTGCTCGCGTTCGTGATCGGATCGGTGCTGGGGCTCGCGGTCGGCCTGTGGCTCGGCCTTTCGCCCACGGCCTCGGCGCTGATGGACCCGTACATCACCGCGATGAACGCGATGCCGCGCGTCGTGCTCGCGCCGATCTTCATGGTGTGGTTCGGCCTCGGCATCTGGTCGAAAGTGGCGCTCGGCGTGACGCTCGTGTTCTTCATCGTGTTCTTCAACGTCTACCAGGGCGTGAAGGAAGTCAGCCCCGTGGTGCTCAACAACACGGCGATGCTCGGCGCCAACCGCAGGCAATTGCTGCGCTACGTGTACCTGCCCTCGGCGACGTCCTGGGTCTTCTCGAGCCTGCACACCGCGGTCGGCATGGCGTTCGTGGGCGCGGTGGTGGGCGAATACCTCGGCTCGGCGCGCGGCGTGGGATATCTCATCCAGCAGGCCGAGGGCGCGTTCGACATCAATACGGTGTTCGCGGGCATTCTCGTGTTGACCGCGTTCGCGCTGGTGCTCGACATCGCCGTGACGAAGGTCGAGCGGCGCCTGCTCGTGTGGCGTCCGACCCAAAGCGAAACGGAGCAACTCTGATGAGCCACGACTGGAAGCACCGCGGCGTGCGCGTCGTTCATGGCCACGAGCTCGATCCCAACGTGCCGCAGACGCAAGGCATGTCGCGCGCGGCGGCGATCAACTTCGCGCGGGTCGGCGCGGAGAAGATCTGGGCGGGAACGGTGAGCATCCTGCCCAACGCGAAGACGGGGGCGCACCACCACGGCCCGGTGGAGAGCGTGATCTACGTCGTCAAGGGAAGGGCCCGCATGCGCTGGGGCGAGCGCCTCGAGTTCATCGCGGAGGCGGGGCCCGGCGATTTCATCTGGGTGCCCCCGTTCGTTCCGCACCAGGAGATGAACGGCAGCGCCGACGAGCCGCTCGAGTGCGTGCTCCTGCGCAGCGGCCAGGAGCCCGTGGTGGTGAACCTCGACATCCCCGTCGCCGAAAGGCCCGAGGAAGTCTTCTGGGTGGACAACATCCATCCCGCGCCCGAAAAGGGCCGCTGACTAGCCCTTCCGGGGCTTCCTGCCGGCTTTCGCCATGAGGCGGTCGTAGATCGCGGTCGGAAGGATCTTCAGGACGCGCCCGACGATCGCCATCTGCCATGGAACGATCGCGTAGCTCTTTCCCGAATCGATCGCCCGCGCGATGCGCCGCGCGGCGTCGTCGGCCGCGATGATGAATGGCATCGGATACGGATTCTTCGCCGTCATCGGCGTGGCGATGAATCCCGGGCAGATGGTCGCGACCTTGACGCCCGAGCGGCGCATCTCGAGGCGTAGCGCCTCCAGGTAGTTGATCGCCGCGGCCTTGGACGAGCTGTAGGCCGATGCGCCCGGCAGCCCGCGCACGCCCGCGACCGATGCGATGCCGGCGAGCGTTCCGTGGCCGCGCGCGCGCATTCCCGCGATGAACGGATGGAACGTGTGCACGAGGCCCAATACGTTGATGTCGTGGACCTCGCGAAAAGTGGCCGCGTCCTCCGCGTGCTCCGTGAGCGTGCCGAAGGAGACGCCGGCATTCGCGATGACGAGGTCGGGCACGCCGTGCTTCGCCTGGAAAGCCGCCGCGGCGGATGCGAGCGCGGCGATGTCGCGCACATCGCACTCGTAGACCTCCGCGGGAACGCCGAGCGAGTCCTTCAAGCGCTCGAGTAGCTCGCGGCGCCTCGCCACGAGGCCGAGAGTCGCGCCCCGCCCCGCATAGTGCCGCGCAAGCGCCTCACCGATGCCGCTCGAGGCGCCGGTGAGGAATACCTTCATCGCCTCAGCTCTTTTCCTTGCGCGCCATGGCGGCGATCTGGTCGATGACCGGGAAGATCTTTTCGTTGCCCCCGGCCTGCTCTCCGGACGTCACGTACTTGCCGTTCACGATGAAGCGCGGAACGCTGTCGACCTTGTAAGACTCCGTCATCTGGCGCGCGCGCGAAACCTTGCTCACCACCGAGAAGGATTTTTCGACCTCGGCGTACTTCGCGGGATCGATGCCGTTCGACTTGAGCCACTCGTCGCGCTTCGCCTTGTTGGCGAAGTTAACTTTGTCCTTGTGGATCGCGTCGAAGACTTTCTGGTGGTATTGGTCGAGCAGCCCCATCGCCTCGAGCGTGTAGAACATGGCGGCATCGCGGCCCCAGGCCTCGCTCGGGAACGCGGGAACGCGCTTGAAGACGACATCCTTCGGCGCCGTCTTCAGCCAGGCGTTCACCGCGGGCTCGAGGGCGTAGCAGTGGGGGCAGCCATACCAGAAGAACTCGATCACCTCGATCTTGCCGCCGCCCTCGGTGGGCTGCGGGGGGCTCAGCAGCGAATACGGGGTCCCGGCCTGGGACCACGCGCTGCCCGCCGAGGCGAACGCGAGGAGGGCCACGAGGAGCGACAGCGCTTTGCGCAATGACATGACATTTTCCTTTTACGGGTTCTTGGCTTCGTCGGTCGTGCGGATGATGGCCGCGCCGACGCCGTTCTGGGACAGCGCGGCCTTGATTCGGTTCGCGTCGTCGAGGCTCTGGTACGGCCCGAGGCGCACGCGATACAGCGTCCCCTTGTCGGGGATAGTCGCCGGGCGCACCGTGGCCTCCAGTCCGGTAAACGCGATCCGCGCCTTCAGGTTGTCCGCTTCCTTCTCGTCGGAGAAGGCGCCCGCCTGCAGCCAGTACACCTCGCCCGAGTGGGGCTTGGGCGACGACGGCGAAGAGCCGGGCCGGGGCGGCGCAGCCGGGGTGCTCGCGGCGGGGGACTTCGCTTCCTTGTCCGTCACTTCCTTTTCGCCGGGAAGGATCGAGTAGAACTCGAAGCGCGGCCGCTCGGGCGCCTTCGGCGGCGCGCTCTTCGTGCCCTTGGCGTCTTCCGCCCCCTTCGCGCCCTTCGCCGCGTCCTCCGCGGCCTTCGCGGCGCTCGCCGGCGCCGGCGGCTGCGCGGGAGCGATCTTCGGCGTGGGCTCCACGGCCTTGCCCTTCTCGACGAACGGATTTGGAAGGCGGTTCAGCCACAGCGCCACGGCGAGCGAGATCACGATGCCCAGCAGCATCCCGATGATGACGCCCAGCAGCAGCGGGTGGTTGAGCCGGCTGTCGGCGCGCGGCGAGGGTGTGTCCTTGTAGTCCTTGGCCATCACATTCTCACGGGAGCGCTCACGCCGAGGACGGCGAGGCCGTTGGCGAGCACTTGTCGCGTTGCGGCGACGAGCGACAGGCGCGCGCGCTTCAAGCTTTCGTCCTCGACCAGGAATCGCTCGGCATTGTAGTAGGTGTGCAGGCGCGCCGCCACGTCGTCATGCAGATAATACGTGACGAGGTGCGGCGAGAATTCCGCCGCGGCGCGCGCGAGCACTTCCGGAAACTCGGCGAGCTTCTGCGCGAGCACCGCCTCGTAGGGGGAGACGAGCGGCGCGAGATCGGCGTCGGCGAGCGTGGCCGTATCTCCGCCCCACTCACGCAGCACGCTCGAAAGCCTCGCGTGCGCGTACTGGACGTAGTAGACGGGATTGTCGTCGGTCTGGCTCTTCGCGACGTCGATGTCGAAGACGAGCTGCGAATCGACGCGCCGCATCATGAAGAAATAACGCACCGCGTCGCGGCCGACCTCGTCGATGAGGTCGCGCACCGTGACGTAGGCGCCGGCGCGCTTGGAGATCTTCACCTCTTCGCCGCCCTTCATCACCGTCACCATCTGGTGCAGGACGTATTCGGGGTAGCCCTTCGGAATGCCCGCGTCCAGCGCCTGGAGCCCCGCGCGCACGCGCGTGACGGTGGAGTGATGATCGCCGCCCTGAACATTCACCGCGGAGTGGAAGCCGGAATGGAAGATGGAAGTTGCCGAAGTCATGGACAGCCTCGGCGCCATGGGTCTCGGCGGAGGCGGGGTGGCGCCGTC
>JADGRS010000318.1 GCA_017880705.1 Burkholderiales bacterium | reverse complement strand
GACGACCTGGTCCATCGAAGTCCCCAGCCCGCCCGGCGTGTCCAGCTCAATGACCGCAATGTCGGCCCCCTCCCTCTGCGCCCGGTCGAGCCCGCGCATGATGTAGCGCGCCGAGATCGGGTCGATGGGGCCGGCAACAGTGAGGACGACCGCGAGCCTGCCTTTGGAAGCTTGCGCTCGGAAGGCGCGGATCGAAGCCGCGCTGCGCCGCGCGTGGAGGGCGATCATCGCGTCGACCGATTTTCCATCCCAGGCCGTCTGTACAATGACCCGATAGCGATCGCCGAGCATCTTTGCCCACCGCGAGGCGGTGCGCCAGTTGCCGTTGTTCGCGTCTCTTGTCCCGGGCGTGACGATGCACACCACCGGCTTGGCCGAACCCATCGATTCATTATACGAAGGCGATGGCCTGAACGAGGGCGAACGGCTCGCACGGGCGTTGCGCGAATCGAGGGCGCGCACGCTCGCGATCTACGGCCATCTCGATCTCGGTGCGCTCGAAGTCCCGTGCATCCCGATCGTGAATCCGCCGCTCTGGGAGCTCGCCCACATCGCGTGGTTCCAGGAGCTCTGGTGCAACCGCCAGGCAGCCGCGGCCTCGATCCTGCCGCGAGCCGATTCGCTCTTCAATTCGTCCACCGTCCCGCACGACTCGCGCTGGACGCTCGACTATCCGTCGATGCAGGCGATCGCGTCGTACATGAACGACACGCTCGATGCCACGCTCGGGAGCCTGGCCGCGGCGCCGGACGAGAGCCGCTATTTCTTCAGGCTCGCGCTCCTCCACGAGGACATGCACGGCGAGGCGCTCCTCATGACCTTGCAGACGCTGGGGCTGCCTGCTCCCGCGGCGTTGGATGATCTCTCGCCGCCGATGTGCGGGCCCCCGCGCGACATCTTCTTCGAGGGCGGCGAGTTCATGCAGGGAAGCGAGCCCGGCGGCTTCACCTTCGACAACGAGCGCGGCGCCCATCGGGTGACAGTCGCGCCGTTCTCGATTTTCTCTTCCACCGTGACTCAGGGCGAGTACGCGCATTTCATCGACGATACGAAGCACGCCGCACCGCGGTACTGGAAGAAGGACGCCGCGGGCTGGCTCTCGCGACGCTTCGACCGCTGGGTTCCGATCGACCGTGCCGCGCCGATGGTGCATGTCTCGCTCGAGGAGGCGAGGGCGTTTTGCGCGTGGGCGCGCCGCCGGCTCCCGACCGAGAGCGAGTGGGAATTCGCCGCGCGCCACGATCGCGGCGAGCTGAACGACATGCTGGGCGGGGTGTGGGAGTGGACCTCGAGCCCCTTCGCGCCGTATCCGGGTTTCGAGGCCGATCCCTATCGCGACTACTCCGAGCCCTGGTTCCACAGCCACTACGTGCTTCGCGGCGGAAGCTTCGCGACCGTGCCCCGCCTCAGGTACGCGCGTTACCGGAATTTCTACCTTCCGGGGCGTGGCGACGTGTTTGCGGGATTTCGCACTTGCTCGCTCGAACCGCGCTAGTGCTATGTCATAATTCATTCCGGCGGGCCTCCCCGCATTGAAGAGCGGCGAACCTGGTCAGGTCGGGAACGAAGCAGCCATAGTCGATTTCTTCAAGTGCCGGGGGTCAGGCTCGCCTCCCCGAATTTCTTTTCGCCGATGACCTATCAAGTTCTCGCCCGCAAGTGGCGTCCCCGGATTTTCGAGGAGATCGTCGGCCAGTCGCACGTCGTGACGGCCCTGACGAACGCCCTCGATTCCAAGCGCCTGCATCACGCCTATCTCTTCACCGGGACGCGCGGAGTGGGCAAGACCACGCTCGCCCGCATCCTCGCCAAGGCGCTCAATTGCGAGACGAACGGCATCTCCGCGCATCCGTGCGGCAAGTGCCGCGCGTGCCTGGACATCGACGCGGGCCGCTTCCCGGACCTGCTCGAAGTCGACGCGGCGACGAACACCAAGGTCGACGAGATGCGCGAGCTCCTCGATACCGCGCAGTACATGCCGGTGTCGGGGCGCTTCAAGGTCTACATCATCGACGAGGTGCACATGCTCTCGCGGCATGCGTTCAACTCGATGCTGAAGACGCTTGAAGAGCCGCCCGAGCACGTGAAGTTCATCCTCGCGACGACGGATCCGCAACGCCTGCCGGTGACGATCCTGTCGCGCTGCCTGCAGTTCAACCTGAAGCCGCTGACGCCCGCGCTCATCGCCGGCCACCTGAAGCACGTGCTGACGGCCGAGGGCATCGCCTTCGAGGAACCCGCGCTCGCGCAGCTCGCGAAGGCGGCGTCGGGGAGCCTGCGCGACAGCCTGAGCCTGCTCGACCAGGCGATCGCTCATGGCGGCGGCAAGGTCGCCGCGGCGCAGGTCGCGGAGATGCTCGGCTCCCTCGGCGGCGATCTCGTGTGGCAGTTGCTCGAGCGCATCGCCGAAGGCGACGGCAAGGGCACGATCGCGGAGGCGGAGCGCATCGCATCGCGAAGCCTGTCGCTCGATTCGGCGTTGGGCGATCTCGCGGCGATCCTGCACCGCATCGCGCTCGCGCAGGCCGGGGCGATTCCCGCGGATGACGATCCCGATGCCCAGCGCATCGGCGACATGTCGCAACGCATCGACGCGGGGCGGGTGCAGGTCATGTACCAGATCGCGTTGCTGGGCCGGCGCGACCTGGCGCTCGCGCCCGATGAGCTCGCGGGCTTCACGATGGCGCTATTGCGGATGCTTTCGTTCGCGGGCCCGGCGAATCAGGACAGGCCCCGTTCGGAGGTGAAGGTTGCCACGCCTCTCGCGGCGCCGGCGGTCGCGCCTCGCGCGAATGCACCCTCGTCGCCGCCCTCGCAGCCGGCGCCCTCTGCTGCGTCGACGGGGCCCGTCGCTTTCGATGGCGACTGGCCCGCGCTGGTCGAGCGCCTGCGCCTGACGGGGATGGCGGGCATGGCCGCGCGCCATGCCGAGCTCGATTCGTTCCAGAACAATCATCTCGAGCTCGTCGTACCGGAGACCGATCGCGTCTATGCCGAGAAGGCGTACCAGGACAAGCTGAAGGCGGATCTCGCGGCGCACTTCGGGCCCGGATTCCGGCTGAGCGTTCGCGTCGGCGCCACGGCGGGCGCGAGCGTGGCGGCGGCGAAGTCGCGCGAAACCGCCCTGAAGCAGGCGAGCGCGGCCGAGGCGATCGAGGAAGACCCGTTCGTTCGCGACCTCGTGCGCGATCTCGGTGCCGAGGTCGTCCCCTCCTCCATTCGACCCGCCGATGGCGCGGGCAAGCAATCGAGCGACAAGAGGTGACTCCATGATGAAGGGAAATTTGGGCGCGCTGATGAAGCAGGCGCAGCAGATGCAGGAGAACCTGAAGAAGGCCCAGGAAGAGCTCGCGAAGATCGAGGTCGAGGGCCAGTCGGGCGCGGGCCTGGTGAAGATCGTCATCACCTGCAAGTTCAACGTGAAGAAGGTGGCGATCGATCCCAGCCTCGTCGGCGAGGACAAGGACATGCTCGAGGACCTGGTGATGGCCGCGATGAACGACGCGGTGGCGAAGGCCGAGGCCGCGACGCAGGCGAAGATGGCGGGCCTCACGGCGGGCCTGAACCTGCCGCCGGGAATGGGGCTGCCGTTCTAGGGACTCGATGGAAAAGCCCGCGGCTCTCGAGGAGCTCATCCAGTCGCTGCGATGCCTGCCCGGCGTGGGACCGAAGTCGGCGCAGCGCATGGCCTATCACCTCCTGCAGCGCGACCAGAAGGGCGCGGAGCGGCTCGCGCGCGGCCTGGGCGATGCGCTCTCCCGCATTCGCCACTGCGCGCGCTGCAATACCTTCACCGAGGCCGAGATGTGCTCGGTTTGCTCTTCTCCACGACGCGACGCGTCGATGCTTTGCGTCGTCGAATCCCCGGGCGACCTGCTGATGATGGAGCAGACGCAGAGTTACCCGGGCCTCTACTTCGTGCTGATGGGGCGCCTGTCGCCGCTCGACGGGATCGGCCCGCGCGAGATCCATCTCGACCGGCTGGTGAAGCGCGCGACGGACGGCGAGGTGCGCGAGGTCGTGCTCGCCACCAATTTCACGGTCGAGGGCGAGGCGACGGCCCACTACATCAGCGAGCTGCTCGCGGGCAAGGG
>JADGRS010000317.1 GCA_017880705.1 Burkholderiales bacterium | reverse complement strand
TTCTGCTGTTGCGCACCGGTCTCCGGCGAAGGTGCCCTCTGCGTCGCCCTCGTATCGAGCTTCGATGGCTGAGGTGTCGGCTGCTGGGGCGTCGCCTGCTGCGCTCCCTGCGGGCGCTGCCTCACCTCTTGCTGCGTCCGCTGCTGCTGCTGTTGTTGCTGCTGTTGCTGCTGGGGTTGTTGCTGCTGCGGCCGCTGCTGCTGGGGTGTCACTTGCCGGGCCGGCGCGGGCTGGGCCTGCTGGCGGCGCTGCTCGAAGTTGCGCTGCGCCACGGCGTCTTGGGGCTGATAGCGATAGTTCTGCGATTCGAGCACTGCCTGTTGCGACGCCTGCGGGTAGCGGCTGCCCGAGTACTGCCGCTGGTACGTCGGAAGCGGCGCGGGCGCGGGCGCGCTGCTGCGGTTCCATTGGTCCCATCCCTTGTGGCGCTGCTCCCAGGATGAGCCCCAATGCTCGCCCCACCGCGGCGCATCGTCGGCGCGATAGCTCTTGAAGTACGACGGCGCGTGGCGGTAATAGCGCACCGGAACGCGCAACAGGTAGACCGGGACATCCATCCGGTCGACGAGGGTCCACGGCCCGTTGTACCAGGAGCTCGCGTACCAGTCGTCCGCCTGGTAGACCCAATACAGGCCATCGTAGAAGAAATAATTCGAGTTCACCCCCGGCGCGTAATACACCGGGTAGCCCGGCACCCGTTGCAGCGTGGGATAGGCGTTGAGGTTGATCCCGATGCTTACGCCGGGACCGCCGAAGTTGATGCTGATCTGCGCGAAGGCGGGAGTCAGGGTGCCCAGCAGCAGCGAAAATGCGATCAGTGCAAGACGCATGGAAGTCCTCCGGATTTGAAGTTCAGGCCTTGCGACCGCTCAGCAAATTCACGATGAGCACGATGACCGCGACCACGAGGAGGATGTGGATGAAGCCTCCCATCGTGTAGGACGTCACGAGGCCCAAGGCCCAGAGGATGAGGAGGATGACGACGATCGTATACATCATGGGGCGACCTTTCGGCGGGAAAGTCACTAGCCTATTCCTCCACACAGCGATCGTCCGTGCGGTCTCGAACATAGAGCCGCGCCGCCGAAACGGCGATGCGCGGTAACATGTCGCCTTTCCTCGCTTCCCCTTCCCTCCCCATGCGTCCCATTTCCCCCGCAGTCCTGGTTGCGTTCGCCCTTTGCGCGGCCGCCGCGAGCGCGCAGAAGCTCGCCTATCCCGAGGCGCCCAGGAAGCCCGTCAGCGACACCTATCACGGCATCCAGGTCGGCGACGACTATCGCTGGCTCGAGAACGCGGGCGATCCGTCGGTGAAGGCGTGGAGCCTCGACCAGCTCAAGGTCACGCGGGCCTATCTCGACGCCCTGGCGTCGCGGCCGAAGCTGAAGGCGCGCTTCGCGGAGCTCTACAACACCTCGCCCGTGCGCTACTTCTCCGCCAGGCAGGCGAGCGGCGCCTTCTTCGCGATGAAGAGGAAGCCGCCGAAGAACCAGCCCGTGCTGGTGACGATGAAGAGCGCGGGCGACGTGAAGAGCGAGCGCGTCCTCCTCGATCCCGACGTGCTCAATGCCAAGGGCACCACGGCGATCGATTTCTACGTGCCGTCGCTCGACGGCCATTACGTCGCCGTGGCGCTCTCGGAGGGCGGCAGCGAGGACGGCTCCGCGCACGTGGTGGACGCGCGCACCGGCAAGATGCTCCCCGATGTGGTGCCGCGCGTGCAGTATCCGACGGGCGGGGGCAGCATCGCGTGGGACGCGCAATCGACAGGCTTCTACTACACGCGCTATCCGCAGGGCGAGGAGCGCTCGAAGGCGGACGCGAATTTCTACCAGCAGGTGTGGTTCCACCGGCTCGGCGCGCCCAACAGCTCCGACATGTACGTGATCGGGAGCGAGTTCCCGCGCATCGCGGAGACGGCGCTCTCCACGACGCGCGACGGCAAGTACCTCCTCGCGAGCGTGAGGAACGGCGACGGCGGCGATGTCGAATACCACCTGCGCAACGCCACGGGCGAGTGGACGAAGTTCGCGGGGTTCGCCGACAAGGTGCGGGACGTGTGGCTCGGCTTCGACGGCCGGCTCTACGCGCTCTCGCACCGCGATTCGCCGCGCGGCAAGATCCTCGCGATGCCGATGGACAAGCCCCAGCTCGCGGACGCGAAGGTCGTCGTTCCCGAGGGCGAGGGCGTGATCGAGTGGGCCGCGCCCACCGCCACGCGCCTCTACGTCGTGTACATGGCGGGCGGACCCACGGAGATCCGCACGTTCGACCTCGCGGGGAAACCCCTGGGCACGCTTCCCTCGGAGCCCATCTCGAACAACTACATCGGCGAGCGCCTCCAGGGCGACGAGATCCTCGTGGGCAGCACGAGCTACGTCTCGGCGCCCGCGTGGTATCGCTATTCGCCGCAGTCGGGCAAGCTCGAGCGCACGGCCCTCGCCGAGAAATCCAAGGTGAGCTTCGCCGACGCCGAGGTGGTCCGGGAGATGGCGGTGTCGAAGGACGGGACGAAGGTTCCCGTGAACATCATCATGCGCAAGGGCACGAAGCGCGACGGCTCGAACCCGGTGCTCCTCAACGGCTATGGAGGCTACGGCGTGAACGAGCAGCCGTATTTCTCGGAAGCGAGGCGCGTGTGGCTCGACGCGGGCGGAATCTTCGCGGTGGCGAACCTGCGCGGCGGCGGCGAGTTCGGCGAGGAGTGGCACCTGGCGGGCAACCTCACGAAGAAGCAGAACGTCTTCGACGACATGATCGGCGCCGCGCAGCACCTCATCGACCGCGGCTACACGACGCCCGCGCGCCTCGCCGCGATCGGCGGCAGCAACGGCGGCCTGCTCATGGGCGCGATCTTCACGCAGCGGGCCGACTTGTTTCGCGCCGTCGTGAGCGCCGTGGGCATCTACGACATGCTGCGCGTGGAGCTCACGCCCAACGGCGCCTTCAACGTGACGGAGTTCGGGACGGTGAAGGACAAGGCGCAGTTCGACGCGCTCTACGCCTACTCGCCTTACCACCACGTGAAGAATGGAACAGCGTATCCGGCGGTGCTGTTCATGACGGGCGAGAACGATGGCCGCGTGGATCCGTACAACTCGCGCAAGATGGCGGCGCTCATGCAGGCCGCGAGCTCGTCGGGAAGGCCGATCCTGCTGCGCATCAACATGGACGCGGGACACGGGCAGGGCATGCCCCTCAACGCCCGCGTGGAGCAGGATGCGGACACGTACGCGTTCCTGATGGACCAGCTGGGGATGACCGCGAAGTAGAGATGCTCGCCCGCATACGCAGCTTCCTCGCGCGCCTCTTCGGCGGCGCGCCGTCCGCGCCGGGCTATTACGTCCAGGGCAAGAAGTTCGCGTGGCACGGTCGTCTCGACGCCGCGCCCCTCCTGTGGCCGTCGCGCGAGTTCCTCCTCTACGTCCCGCGCGGATACGGGGGATGGACGCGCCGTCCGCTCGTGGTCCTCATCCACGGTTGCAAGCAAACGCCCGAGGAGCTCGCGGCGGGAACCCGCATCGCGGCGCTCGCGGACCAGCATGGCTGGCTCGTGCTCATGCCGCGCCAGACGAGCAGGGGCAATCCGTGGTCATGCTGGAATTGGTTCGACACGGCGACCGCGGCGGGGCGCGGCGAGGCGGCGATCGTCGTGGCTCAGGTGAGGTCCGTGCGGCGCGGCTATCGCATTCATCCGCGCCGCATCTTCGTCGCCGGAATGTCCGCGGGGGGCGCCCTCGCCGCGGCGCTCGGCGTGAACCATCCGGAAATGTTCGCCGGGGTCTTCATCCATTCGGGGCTCGCGAGCGGCGCGGCCTCGGGACCGGCGAGCGCGATCAAGGTGATGAGCCAGGGCGCGGATACGGATTCGCATCAGATCGGTTCGCGCGCGCGCGCCGCCGCGGGGGGCGCGGTGCGCCTGCCCCTGCTCGCCATTCAAGGCGAGAGCGACACCGTCGTCGCGCAGGCCAACGCCTTCCAGTTGGTGCGCCAGTATCTCGCGCTGAATGGCCGCGCCACGATCGAAGGCGCCTCCGATCGACGGCCGCAGCCCGATTTCGAATCGATCGTTCCGCTCGACGAAGGCCGCAGCATGACCATCGCCGAATACCGCGATGGCCGGCGCGTCACCGC
>JADGRS010000316.1 GCA_017880705.1 Burkholderiales bacterium | reverse complement strand
CGTGATCCGCAACATCGCGCCGGACATCCCGCTGCGCGACGTGATCTGGGGCGTGATGCCCTTCCTGGGCCTCATGTTCTTCGCCATCTTCATCCTCTGCCTCGCACCCTCGATCGCCACCTGGTTTCCCGACGCGGTGATGGGCGCAAAGTAGCCTCCATGGCCGACATCGACATCACTCGCCCGCACACGCTGGGGCTCGCGGAAGCGCGCACCGCCGCCGAGCGCATGGAGGGGCACCTCGGAAAGAAGTTCGGCCTGAAGGGGTCCTGGGATGGCGACACGCTGCACTTCGAGCGCCCGGGAGTGACGGGGTCGCTCGCCCTCACGCGCGACAAGCTCCACCTGCGGATC
Organism: Burkholderiales bacterium; assembly: GCA_017880705.1. GTDB lineage: Bacteria > Pseudomonadota > Gammaproteobacteria > Burkholderiales > Usitatibacteraceae > Usitatibacter. The sequence continues at coordinate 3,788 of JADGRS010000316.1, read as the reverse complement.
GCGCTCGGCTTCATGCTCAGGGCGATGAAGGGCTCGATCGAGAAAGCGGTCCTCCACGAGCTCGACACGCTCTTCGGCGGACATCCGGAAGCCTGAAAATCCGAGGCTAAAGCATTGTCCCCGCAGGTATAATGTTGCCTGTGACGGGCGCGCTTCGAGCGTCGCCCGTTCCCCGATTGCCACAAGCAAGAAAGGAAATTTTCATGAGCGACATGATCGCTCTCGAGCGCCAGTACGGCGCGACGAATTACGACCCGCTGCCCGTCGTCCTGTCGCGCGGCGAAGGGGTCTGGCTCTGGGACGACCAGGGCCGGCGTTACCTCGACATGCTGTCGGCCTATTCCGCCGTGAGCTTCGGATATGGGCACCCGCGTCTGCTCGCAGCATTGAACGCGCAGGCGAAACGCCTCGCGGTGACCTCGCGCGCCTTCTTCAGCGACCGGCTGCCGCCCTTCCTCGCGAAGCTCTGCGAGGTCACGGGCATGGACCGCGCGCTGCCGATGAGCACCGGCGCCGAGGGCGTCGAGACCGCGATCAAGTGCGCGCGCAAGTGGGGCTACGTCGTGAAAAAGATCCCCGCGAACCAGGCCAAGATCATCACCTGCGCCGGAAATTTCCACGGCCGCACCTCGACCATCGTGGGCTTTTCCTCCGAGGCGCAGTATCGCGACGGCTTCGGCCCTTACACCGATGGATTCGCCCACGTGCCCTTCGGCGATGCCGCCGCGCTGGAAGCGGCGATCACGCCCGAGACCGCGGCGTTCCTCGTCGAGCCCGTGCAGGGGGAAGCGGGCATCATCGTGCCTCCCAAGGGCTATCTCACGGAGGCGCTGCGCATCTGCCGCCAACACAACGTCCTGCTCATCGTCGACGAGGTGCAGACGGGGCTCGGGCGCACGGGCAAGGTGCTCGCGTGCCATCACGAGGGCGTGAAGCCCGATGGGATCATTCTCGGCAAGGCGCTCGGCGGCGGATTGCTGCCGGTCTCGGCTTTCTGCGCGCCCGAGGAAGTCATGGGCGTCTTCCGGCCCGGGGATCACGGCAGCACGTTCGGCGGCAATGCGCTCGGCGCGGCGGTGGGACTCGAGTCCCTCAATGTGCTTCTCGACGAGAAGCTCGCCGAGCGCGCGGCCACGATGGGGGCCTACCTGCTGAAGCGCCTGAAGGCGATCTCGAGCCCGATGGTCGTCGATGTGCGAGGCATGGGCCTGCTCATCGGCCTGGAGATCGACACGCGTCGCGCGACCGCGCGGCAGTTCGTGGAAACCCTCCTCAAGCACGGCGTGTTGAGCAAGGACACGCACGGCACCGTCGCGCGCTTCGCGCCTCCGCTCATCATCGATCGCGAGCAGATCGACTGGGGCGTGGCACGCATCCGCGAGGCGCTTGCGGAATACGGCCCGGTCTACGAGAAGGCGGCCTGAAGTTCAGGGCCCTCGGCGACCGCCCCGAATGTACGACATTCCGGGGGTCGTCGGCTCGTGCACGAGGAGCAGTCCCGAGAAATCGTGGCTGTTTGCCATCTGCAGCAACGCCTGGCGGTACTGCTCCATGAGTTGCGCCTGGAATGGCGAGGATTCGTAAAAGTAGGTGTAGTCGTAGAGGTTGTTGGCCGCGCAATGGCCCTGCATCGCGCACTGCATGAGCAAGCGCTGCGAGTCGGGCCCGCATTGTGCGCCGAGGTCGCAGGCGACGAGCGTGAGCGCCGCGGCCATGGCGTTGCTGTCCACGCGGTCGTTGTTCGGCCCCATGCGCAGGTTGCCGTCCTGGAGCGTGCTCGAAAGGATCCCCTGCAGATCGACGATCACGCCGGGATCGCCGGAAGCCAGCAGCCGGCGAATCGATTCCATCTGCTCGTCGCTCACCGCATAGCCCTGGGGCCGCGGCTGCGCGTCGTAATACGTTCCCTCGATCTGGCGTGAAAGCTGCCACGACTGCGCGCGTGGATCGCCCGCCGTCGCCGCCGCTGCGATCATCTGCGCCAAGCGCTCTTTGGAAAATTCACCCAGCGCGAGCCCCTCGCAGGGATCCGCCTTCGTTTTTTCATAGGCGATGATGCGCTGCTCGCCGTTGGGATCGCCCTTCAGGGACGCGATGAACTTCTCCTGCGCCTCGGCTTGGGGCGAAGAGCCGGCGGCATTCGCCGGGGGTGGGCGCTTCGCGCAACGCGAATAGATTTCGGCCTGGATGTAGAGCGCCTCGGGCGTCTGCGGCCCCGACGAGAGACGCGCATGCAGTTGGGCCCAGTCCTTGCGCTGGCGCAGCTGCGCGACGTCCGCGCTCGCGACGGGCGCGGATTTCACCGGGCTCGCGGGTGCGGCCGGCGTGCTGCGTGGATTGATCCTCAATACCGAGGAGGCTGGCAGGTCCTTTTGCGCCGCGGCGGAATCCTTGCTCGGCGTCGTCGCGACAGCCGCACGTTCCGCGGGGACGAAGATGAAGACTCCGAGAACGACCGCCGCGACCGCCGCAATGACGAAGAGGAATACGCGCATGTCAGGAAAGGGGCACGAGCTCCGGGGCCAGCGACGATCCCGCGATGTGCAGGAATCCGATCGAGATCGGCAGGTTGAAGCGCCGCGGGCCGGCGCTCCCGGGATTCACGTAGAGGACGCCATCCTCAGTGCGCGCCATGGGCTTGTGCGAATGGCCGGCAACCACGGCGTCGAAATCCCTCGCCCTCGAGCGATCGAGATCGTTCAAGTCGTGGATCACGTAGACCCTTGCGCCGCCGAGCTTCACCTCGGCGTAGTCCGGAATGCCCGCGGCCCAGGTTGCGCGATCGTTGTTGCCGCGCACCGCCGTCACCGGCGCGATCTCCCCGAGGGACCCGAGGATCGCCGCATCGCCGATGTCCCCCGCGTGGATGATGTGCGCGCAGCCCCGAAGCGCGGCGAGCGCCTCGGGCCGCATCAAGCCGTGAGTGTCGGAGATGAGCCCGACCTTCACGCCTAGACGAGCTTCACGTTCTTCAGCGGAAGGCTGCGCACGGGTTTCCCGGTGGCCGCGTGAATCGCGTTCAGCACCGAGGGCGCGACGACGCAGATGGTCGGCTCGCCCACGCCGCCCCAGAAGTCGAGCGTCGGCACGAGCACCGTCTCGACCTTCGGCATCTCGGCGAGGCGTACCGGCCGGTAGTCGTGGAAATTCGACTGGACGATGCGCCCCTTGTCGACCGTGTTCTCGCCAAAGAGCGTCGCCGACAATCCGAGGGCCACCGAGCCCTCGACCTGCGCCGCGATCATGGCGGGATTCACGGCGTGGCCGCAATTCAACGCGAGCACCATGCGGTGCACCTTCAAGTCGCCCTGCCGGCTCACCGAAACTTCGGCGACGGCCGCGGAGTAGCTGAAGTAGCCCATGAACTGCGCGATGCCCCGGTAATGGCCCGCCGGAAGCGGCGTGCCCCATCCCGCCTTTTCCGCCGCGGCATTCAGCACCGCCAGGTGCTTCGGGAACTTCGCCATGAACTGGCGGCGGAATTCGAGCGGGTCCTTGCCCGCCGCCTTGGCGACCTCGTCCATGAAGCATTCGATGTAGACGCCGTTCTGGTTCGTGTTCACCCCGCGCCAGGGACCGACGGGCACGTGCGTGTTGCGCATCGCGTACTCGAGAAGGAAGCTCGGGAATGCGTAGCCGAGCTGCGCGTCGCCCGGCTCTTCCCACATGCCCTGCAGCTGGCGCTTGTCCTTTCCGTCGGCGATGCTCGCCGGGTTCACGAATGCGTTGATCGATTGCCCCGAGATGCGGATGTGCATCCCCGTGAGGTTGCCTTTCTCGTCGAGCCC
>JADGRS010000315.1 GCA_017880705.1 Burkholderiales bacterium | reverse complement strand
GCGCAAGTCGTCGCCTACGATCCGGTGGCGATGCCCGAGGCGCGACACATCTACGAAAAGAACGTCGCGGTAAGCTTCGCCGAGGACGCGATGGCGGCCGTGCGTGGCGCCGACGCTCTCGTAATCATCACCGAATGGAAGGCTTTCCGCAGCCCCGACTTCGAGGCGGTGAAGCGCACGCTGAAGACGCCGGTGATCTTCGACGGGCGCAACCTGTACGAGCCCGCGGTCGTGCGCGGCCACGGCCTGGAGTACTACCCCATCGGGCGCGGGCGGTACGAGACGTGAGGGACCGGGCGCGCGAATGAGTCGCCAATCGCTTCCGGATTTCGCGCGCGCGCGCGTCCTCATCGCGGGCGACGTCATGCTCGACCGCTACTGGTTCGGCGACGTGAGCCGCATCCCGCCCGAGGCTCCGGTGCCCGTCGTGCACGTGCGGCGCACCGAGGAGCGCCCCGGTGGCGCGGCCAACGTCGCGCGCAACATCACCGCGCTCGGAGGCCGCGCGACGCTGCTGGCCGTGGTGGGAGCGGACGAGGCCGGCGACTCCCTCGAGCGCCTCCTCGGCGTCGAGAAGGTCGTCGCGTCCCTGCACCGCGACGCTTCGCTCTCGACCACGGTGAAGCTTCGCGTGATCGGCCAGCAGCAGCAGCTCCTCAGGATCGATTTCGAGCGCGCGCCCAGCCACGAGGTGCTGGCCGCGAAGCTCGACGAATACGAGCGCCTCGTCGACGGCGCCGACGCGGTGGTGCTGTCCGACTACGGCAAGGGCGGGCTCGCGCACGTCGAGAAGATGATCGATCTCGCGCGCAGGCACGGCAAGCCGGTGCTCGTCGATCCCAAGGGGCACGACTACGCGCGCTACCGTGGCGCGACGCTCCTCACGCCGAACCGCGGCGAGTTCCGCGAGGTCGCGGGACGCTGGACCGACGAGGCGGATCTCGCCCGAAGGGCGCAGAAGCTGCGCGCCGAGCTCGACCTCGAGGCGCTCATCGTCACGCGCAGCGAAGAGGGCATGTCGCTCTTCACGGCGAGCGAGAGCTACCACGAGGCGACTCGCGCCCGCGAAGTGTTCGACGTGAGCGGCGCCGGCGATACCGTGATCGGGGTTCTCGCGCTCATGGTCGCCACGGGCGCCGACCTGCACGCGGCGATGCGCGTCGCCAACCATGCCGCCGGAATCGTCGTCGGCAAGCTCGGCACGGCGGTGGTGCAGCGCGACGAGCTCTCAGCAAGCCTCTCGGCCACTGGCTAACGCATACCCCGAGGCATCCCACATGGCACTCATGGTCACCGGCGCCGCCGGCTTCATCGGCTCGAACCTCGTGAAGGCGCTGAACGCCCGTGGCGAGCGCGACATCATCGCCGTCGACAATCTCGCGCGCGCCGACAAGGTGGCGAACCTCGTCGACCTCGAGATCGTCGACTTCGTCGACAAGCGCGACCTCCTCCCGCGCATCGACGCCGGCGAATTCGACGGAAGGATCGCCGCCGTGCTGCACCAGGGAGCGTGCTCCGACACGATGGAGACTGACGGTCGCTACATGATGCAGAACAACTACGAATACTCGATGCGGCTCATGGAGTGGTGCCAGGCGCGGAGGCTTCCTTTCATCTACGCATCGTCAGCCTCGGTGTACGGCGCCGGGAAGGTGTTCAGCGAATCGCGCGAGCACGAGGCGCCGCTCAACGTCTACGGCTACTCCAAGTTCCTCTTCGACCAGGCGGTGCGCCGCCGGCTGCCGGCGAAATCGGCGCCCATCGCGGGCTTGCGCTACTTCAACGTCTACGGTCCGCGCGAGGCGCACAAGGGCCGCATGGCATCGGTCGCCTTCCACTTCTACGACCAGTATCTCGCCGCGGGACGCGTGAAGCTCTTCGAGGGAAGCGCCGGATACGGGCCCGGCGAGCAGGTGCGCGATTTCGTTTCCGTCGAGGACGTGGTGCGCGTGAACCTCTTCTTCCTGGACCATCCGCAGGTCTCGGGAGTCTTCAACGTGGGGACCGGGCGCGCCCAGAGCTTCAACGAGGTCGCGTGCGCGACGATCAACGCGATCCGGCGCTCGCGCGGCGAGAAGGCGCTCTCGCTCGCGGAGTTGCGCTCGTCGGGCGCCATCGAGTACATCGCCTTTCCACCGCAGCTGGTCGGCAAGTACCAGAGCTATACCCAGGCCGACACGACGGCGTTGCGCGCGGCCGGATACAAGGATGATTTTTTGGGTGTCGAGGCCGGAGTGGGGCGTTACGTCGATGAGCGCCAACGCGACGAGCACGCGTGATGGGGTGGCCCCGGCGATTCGCGCCATGCGCCATCGCGCTGGGCGTCGCGGGGTGCGCATCGGCGCCCGGGAGCGCGCCTCCGCAACCCGCATCGGCGCGGCAGCCTGCATTGCAACCCATGCCGGTCGCTCTCAGGAATCCCGGCTTCGAGAACGAGCCGTATCGCGGGCAAGCGTGCTCGCCGCCGGGGTGGGATTGCATCCCGCACGCGGGCACGGATTCTTTCCGCTTCTTCGATGACGAGACTGCCCCCGCGCAGGGCAAGAGAAGCCTTTGCATCGAGACCTTGACGCGGGAGCCGTGGGCCATCGCGAGCCACGGGTGTCTTCGACATGGCGCCGATGCGCGGCAATCCTGCGCTTCTCGGTCGCGGTGCGGCTTGACGCGATCACCGGCGACGGCGCCGGACCGTTTCGCCTCGGCACAGAGCGGGAGCGGCGCGGTCATCGCGCGAGCGAGTCACCTCCTGAGCGGAACGCAAGGCCGGCAGCGTGTGGAGGTCGAGTTGGACGTCCCGCCGGGAGCGGCCCTCATCGAAGTTGGAGTCTCCATCGTGGGGCGCGGACGCGTGTTTCTCGACGACGCGCGCCTCGAAATACTGGGCTCCCCCAAAAGTCCAGTATAATCAAGACTGTTTAGGAGCCTTGCGCTCCAAGACGCAAGGCCCGGGGAGGTGGAGAGACAAGACGAGCGGCACGCTGCCAGCTCGCATATTTTCGCCTGCAAGAAGAACTCGACAGATCACAAAAGAAGGAGAACGAACATGAAGAGAATCGCATTGCTTTTCGCGGCGCTGCTGGCCTTCGCGGGCATGGCATTCGCCGCCGTCAACATCAATTCCGCAACCAAGGAGCAGCTCGAGTCGCTGAACGGCATCGGCCCGGTCAAGGCCCAGGCGATCATCGATTACCGAGCCAAGAACGGCCCGTTCAAGTCCGTCGATGACGTGAAGAAGGTGAACGGCGTCGGCGATGCGACGTTCGACAAGATCAAGGGCGACATCAGCCTGAGCGGCACCACGGTCCCGGTGAAAACCGAAAGCAAGACCGAGAAGGTCGAGAAGAAGGTCGACGCCGCCGCGGACAAGACCAAGGAGAAGGCCACGGAAGCCAAGGCTGCCGTGAAGGAGAAGGCTGCCGACGCGAAAGCCGACACGAAAGCCGGGGCCGCGACCGTGACGCAGAAAGCCTCCAACGTCACGGCCGACGTGAAGGAAAAGGCGACCGACGCCAAGGCCACCGTCAAGGAAAAGGGAACCGATGCCAAGGCCACGACGAAGGAAAAGACCGCCGACGTCAAGGCCGACGTGAAGGAAATGACCACCAAGACCGACACCGCCGCCGAGAAGAAGGCCGCCGCCGACAAGAAAGCCGCGGACAAGAAAGCGGTCGCGGAGAAGGCCGCCGCGGACAAGAAGGAAGCGGCCGCCAAAGCCGCCGCCGAGAAGAAGGCAGCCGCCGACAAGAAAGTCGCGGAGAAGAAAGCCGCCGCCGAGAAGAAAGCCGAAGCCGACAAGAAAGCCGCCGACGACAAGAAGGCAGCCGCCGACAAGAAGAAGGAAGAAGACAAGGCCGCGAAGAAGTAATATTCCCTCCTTCGCTCGCAATCCAGCCCCGCCGAGCGCGGGGCTTTTCATTCCTCAGGCCATGATTCCCACGCTCGACCAGTTCGTAGGCAACACGCCGCTCGTGCGGCTGCAGCGCATTCCGGGCGCCACCACCAACACGCTCCTGGCGAAGCTCGAGGGAAACAACCCCGCGGGATCGGTGAAGGATCGCCCCGCGCTCTCGATGGTGATGGGCGCCGAGCGCCGCGGCGAGATCAGGCCCGGCGACACCTTGATCGAGGCCACCAGCGGCAACACCGGCATCGC
>JADGRS010000047.1 GCA_017880705.1 Burkholderiales bacterium | reverse complement strand
TCATGTCGGTGAACAGCGCGCCGAACTGGAAGAGCATGCTCATCTTGCGGCGCGCGCGGTAGAGCGCCTCGTCGTCGAGCTCGTTGATGAGCGCGCCATCGACCCGCACGGTGCCCGAAGAGGGCCGCAGCTGCCCGCCTATGAGGCGCAGCAGCGTGGTCTTGCCGCTGCCCGACGCGCCCATGATCGCGACCACCTTGCCGCGCGGCACGCGCATCGAAATTCCCTTGAGGACGGGACGCCGGTCATAGGCGAAGCTCACCGACTCGACATCCACCAGGGTTTCTTCTTCGGGCACGCGGGGGAAATTGCGAGGAACAAGGAATGGCATTTTACCAGCTTTGCCCCGCGCCCCTCCCCTATAATCGGCGCGTGAAGAAGCCCCGCCTGCTGCTGGTCGACGACGATCCCCTCATCGTGGAGTCGCTCGCCTTCGCGCTCGCCGGCCAATACGAAGTCACCGTCGCCGCGGACCGCATGGCGGCGGTCGAGGTGCTGCGCACGGGGCTGCGGCCCGACCTCGCGCTGATCGATCTCGGTCTGCCTCCCGTGGCGCACCTTCCCAACGAGGGCTTCAAGCTGATCGGCGATCTCCTCGCGCACGCGCCGGAGGTGCGCATTCTCGTGCTCACGGGGCAGAACGAGGAGTCGAACGCGCGGCGCGCGCGCGCTCTCGGCGCCGTGGAGCTCGTGCCCAAGCCCTGCGAGCCCGAGTTCCTGCGGGCGATCCTCGAGCGGGCATACAAGTCGCGCGCGCTCGACCGGCGCGAGGACGAGGCCGAGGACGTGAAGGCGCTGATCGGCGAGAGCCCGCCGCTGCGGCGGCTGAGGAGCCAGATCGACCTGTACGCGTCCTCGGCGTTTCCGGCACTGATCGAAGGCGAATCGGGAAGCGGCAAGGAGCGCGTCGCCTTCTCGCTGCACCACCTGAGCTCGCGCGCGAAGGAGCCGTTTCTCGCGCTCAACTGCGCGGCGATTTCGCCGGCGCTCGTCGAGCCGACGCTCTTCGGCTACGCGAAGGGCGCCTTCACCGGGGCGCAGCAGGCCAAGTCGGGCTACTTCGAGGACGCGGGCGAGGGCACGCTCTTCCTCGACGAGATCGGCGAGCTTCCCGGCGAGCTGCAGGCGAAGCTGCTGCGCGTGCTCGAGAACGGCGAATACCAGCGGGTGGGCGAGACGAGCACGCGCGTCTCGCGCGCGCGCATCGTGGCCGCCACCAATCGCGACCTTCGCGACGAGGTGAAGCGCGGGCGCTTTCGCTCCGACCTCTACCATCGCCTCTCGGTCTTCGAGCTGCGCGTCCCGCCGCTGCGCGAGCTGGGCGACGACAAGCTGCGCCTTCTCGATCACTACCGCGCCCTCTACGCGGCGAAGACCGGGAGCGAGCCCTTCGCCTTCGACGAGGCGGCGCGCGCGCGCTGGATGTCGTACGCGTTTCCGGGGAACGTGCGCGAGCTGAAGAACATCGTGATCCGCCTCACCACCAAGTACGCGGGATACACCGTGGGGGCGCTCGATCTCGAGGCGGAATTCGCGCCGGCGGACGCGAGCCGCGCGGATCCCCTCGCCGCCGCGCGCGCGGAGCTCCTCTCCGGCAAGCCCTTCAGCCTCGACGCGGCGCTGAAGTGCGTCGAGCAGGCGTACCTCGACGCCGCGATCGAGATCGCGCAAGGCAACATGTCGCAGGCCGCGAAGATGCTGGGCGTTTCGAGGAGCACGCTCTACGGACGGCTCGAGGCCGCGGGGCGCTCCGGTGCTAAACTGGTTTCCTCCGACCCTGGCGAAGCGCGCGGCTAGACCAGCCCCGAAGGCCAGTTGCCCGCGCGAGGCCATCCGCCGATGACGATGTACCTCGAACACTTCGGACTGCGCGAGGCGCCGTTCCGCATCACGCCGCACACCGAGTTCTTCTTCTCGGGCGCGAACCGCGGCGCGACGCTCGAAGCGCTCCTCTACGCGATCACCGCCGGCGAAGGCATGGTCAAGGTGACGGGCGAGGTCGGCAGCGGCAAGACGATGCTCTGCCGCGTGCTGATGGAGCGCCTCCCCGAGACGGTGGAGACCATCTACCTCGCGGTGCCGAGCCTGTCGCGCGATGAAATGCTCGCGGCGATCGCCAACGACCTCGGCATCGACACCACGGGCGCCAACACGACGCGCCTCATCCGCTCGCTGCAGGACAAGCTGATCGACGTCCACTCGGCGGGGCGCCAGGTCGTGGCGCTCATCGACGAGGCGCACGCGATGCCGCTCGCGACGCTCGAGGAGATTCGCCTCCTCTCGAACCTCGAAACGGGAACCGAGAAGCTGCTGCAGATCGTGCTGTTCGGGCAGCCCGAGCTCGACGCCCACCTCGCGCTCGATCACATGCGCCAGCTGAAGGAGCGCATCACGCACAGCTTCACGCTCGCGCCGCTGCCGCCGCGCGAGGTGAAGGACTACCTGAATTTCCGGCTGCGCGCCGCGGGATACCACGGGCCCGACCTCTTCGGCCCCGAGGTGTTGCGCATCATCAACGAGGCTTCCGAAGGGCTCACGCGCCGCATCAACATCTACGCCGACAAGACGCTGCTCGCCGCGTTCGCCGCGGGAACCCATTCGGTGACGGCGGACCACGCGCGCGCCGCGGTCACCGACACGCAGATCGTCCTCACGCGGCGCGAGTCTCCCCGCCGTCTGGCCGCGGCAGCGGCCCTCGGCGCCGCCGCGGGCATCGTGATCGGCTTCACCCTCGCGCAGTTCGTGGGCGCACCCTCCCCGGTCGCCGCCGTCGCCGCTTCATCGCCCGCCTCCGCGAAGGCGGCGCCCATCGCCGCGGCGGCTCCCGTGGTGGCGCCGGCGCCCGGCATGACGGCGGGCGAGCCCGGATCGCGCGTCGCCACGCGCCTTGCCGCGGGCCGCGAGCTTCTCGCCTCCGACTCGCAGCGCTACGCGGTGCAGCTCATGGTCACCGACGCGAGGGAGCACGGCTATCTCGAGAATTACCTCGTGGAGGCGGCGCGCTCGCTTCGCCCCGAGCAGTTGTACCTGGTGCCTGCGGGAAGCCCCGAGACCCCCAGGCTCGGCGTCCTCTTCGGCACGTTCGGGGAGCGCGGCGACGCGAGTACCGCGCTCGCCGCGCTCCCCGAGAGCCTCAAGCAGTTCAGGCCCTACGTGCGGCCTCTCGAGGCGGTGCGCGAAGACGCGCGCCGTGCCGAGCGCAAATAGCCCTGTCGGGCTGCGTTTCCGCACGGGGAAATCGCCCCGAAAAGTGGGGGATTTCATTTGCGTTTCACCCTCGAAAAAGATATAAAGAACAGAACGGGCGGTTCTGTCCATAAACAAACACTTACGGAAATTCCTGCATGCGGTTTTTAGCATCCGCGCCGTGGTTCGCGCTGGCCCTGGCGATCGCGGGTTGCGGCACGCGCCCACTGGCGAAATCCGAAAGCCATATCCAGGCGGAAAGCGTGCCTGCGGCAGGCACTGCGTCGATTCCGCAGGTGGTCCGTACCGTGCCGATGCCACCGTCTCCGGTGGCGCGCGAGACCGAGATCAAGTACTCCGTGGTCGTCGCGAACCAGCCGGTGCGCGAAGTGCTGCTGGCGATGGCCCGCGAGACGCGCGTCAACTTCGACATCCATCCGGGAATCGATGGCACGGTCAACCTCAACGCGATCGACCAGACCCTGAAGCAGATCCTCAACCGCATGGCGAAGCAGGTCGACATGCGCTGGGAGACGGACGGCCAGACCATCACGGTGATGCCGGATACGCCGTATCTGCACGTCTACAAGGTCGACTACGTCAACATGAGCCGCGATGTTTCGGGGACGATCGGCGTGCAGAGCCAGGTCGTCGCGCCTCCGGGCGCCGGCGCCGCCGCGGGCAGCACGAGCCAGAACAGCTCGCTGCTCAAGGTCGACAACATCGCCAAGAACCATTTCTGGGAAACGCTCGAGCGCAACGTGAAGGACATGCTGCGCGAGACCGACAAGCTGCTTCCCGAGGGCAGCAGCGAGACCTTCGTGCAGAACCGCGGGCAGACGGCGGTCGCCTCGACGCAGGCGCGCACCACGACGCAGCCGCGCACCGGCCGCACGACCACCACGCAGAGTCGCACGGCCGTCGAAACGCCCGGCGAGACGCAGCAGGCCCAGAACGCGGACTTCGTCGAGCAGCGCCTGACTTTCCGCGAGGCCGCCTCGGTGATCGTCAATGCCGAGACCGGCACGGTGCTGGTACGCGGCACTTCCCGCCAGCACGAAAGGGTGGCCGAGTTCATCGCGCAGGTCGCCGGCTCGGCGCGCCGCCAGGTGCTTATCGAGGCGACCATCGTCGAAGTGCTGCTGAACGACAACTACCAGTCGGGCGTCGACTGGTCGGCGCTCGGGCTGAATGGCCTGGGCTACAGCTTCAGCCAGAACCTGATCGGCCAGAACTTCTCCCAGGCGCCCTTCTTCTCGGTCACCTACAGCAACCCCAATGCGGCGGCGGGCGGAAACATCAGCAGCACGGTGAAGCTGCTCGACTCTTTCGGGAAAACGCGCGTCCTCTCCAGCCCGAAGATCATGGTGCTGAACAACCAGACGGCGCTCCTCAAGGTCGTCGAGAACCGCGTCTACTTTTCCGTGAGCGCCCAGGTCACGGCCGGCACGACGCTGGGCGCGCAGCCGATCATCGCGTTCACCACGACGCAGAACGTCGTTCCGGTGGGATTCGTGATGAACGTGACGCCGCAGATCGGCGAAAACGACGTCGTGATTCTCAACGTGCGGCCGACCATCTCGGCGATCCTAGACTTCGTGAACGATCCCAATCCCAACCTCGCGACGGCGAACGTCGTGAACAAGGTGCCCGAGATCCAGTCGCGCGAGTTCGAGTCGGTGCTACGCGTCGCCAGCGGCCAGACCGCGATCCTCGGCGGCCTCATGATCGACAGCTTCATAGGCTCGCGAGACGGGCTGCCCATCGCCTCGCGCATCCCAGTGGTGGGCGACCTCGCGAGCTATCGCAACGATAAGACGTCGAAGTCCGAGCTGGTGATCTTCATCCGCCCCATGGTGATTCGCGACGCGAGCACCGAAGGCGATCTCTCAGCGTATCGGCGCTACCTTCCCGACCGCGAGTTCTTCGGCGACACGCGCTCGCCGTTCCCGTGCTTCGAGAACGGCTTGCAGCGGCTCGAGGACAGGGCGCTCGGCTCCGATTTCCCGTGCAAGCCGAGCGAATCACCGAAGGCCGAGCCGGCGCGGAGCCCGCAGTGAGCCTTCTCCTCGACGCGTTGAAACGCGCGGAGCAGGAGAAGCTCGCGAAGCAGGGCGATCGCCCCGAGCCGGACCGGACGCGCGCGGTCTCGGCACCGCCCGCCAACGAATCTGCGGTCCCGTCGCTCGAGCTCGCGCCGATCAAGCCCGCGGCGCCGGCGCCCGCGACGGTCCCGCCCGCTCGAGGCGACGCTCCGGGCGCGGCGGCCGCGCAGAACGTATTCCAGGCCAAGGCGCCGGCCGCGGGCGAGCGCTCGCGCAAAGGCGCCTGGCTTTGGGTGGGCCTAGGTGTCCTCGTGCTGGTGGTCGGGACGGCGGGAGTCTACACATGGCTCACCGTGAACGCCCCCGCCCTGCGCGTCGCGGCGAGCGCGCGCCCGCGCCTCGCGCCCATCCTCCCCGCGCCCGCGATCGCGGACACCTCGCCGAAGTTCGAAGTCCTTATGCCGCCCCCGCAGCAGCCGACGGCGGCGATCCAGCCTCCCCCGGCGCCCGAGCCCTCGAACGCCGTGCCCGCGGGGCGTTCCGCTACGGGCGAGAAGCTTGCCAAGCTCATGCGCGAATCCGCGGCGCCCTCGGCCGCGCCGCCCATGAGGCTCGCGCCATCGACGGAAAAGCCGCGCGTGCCGGCCGAAGTCGCGGCGGGCTACGCGGCGCTGCGCATCGGCGACGTCGCGCTCGCGCGGCGCAGCTACGCGGCGGCGATCGCGGCCGATCCCAGCAACGTCGACGCGCAGCTCGGCGTGGCGACGATCGAGGCGCGCTCCGGCAACCGCATGCTCGCCGCGAGCCACTACCGCAAGGCGCTCGACATCGATCCGCGCAACGGCACGGCGCTCGCGGGCCTGGCGTCCCTCGCCGACTATTCGCAGCCCGAGGGACTCGAGTCGCAGATTCGCGCCAACATCGCGCGCGACGATCGCAGCCCGCAGCTGCACTACACGCTGGGGAACCTGTACGCGTCGCAATCGCGATGGAACGAGGCGCAGGTGGAGTACTTCGAGGCGTATCGCCTCGATCCCGCGAACGCCGACGTCCTCTACAACCTCGCGGTGAGCCTCGATCACCTTCGCCAGACGCGGCTCGCGGCCGACTATTACCGGCGCGCGCTCGACGCGGCGCAGGGCGCGGCGACGCAGTTCGATCCGGGCCCCGTGGCGCGGCGGCTCGCGGAGCTCAGGTAATGGGCACAGTGCAGTCCGCGCCGCTCTCGCAGGTTCCCCTCGGGCAGACGCTGCTCCACAAGGGGATCATCAGCTCCGACCAGCTCAACATCGCGCTGACGGAGCAGAAACGCTTCAAGGCGCCGCTCGGCAAGGTGCTCGTGACTCTCGGCTTCGTGACCGAGGCCACGATCCGCGACATCCTCTCGGAGACTCTTGGACAAGTCTCCATCGATCTCGAGAACACCATCGTCGATCCGGCGGCGATCGCGCTGGTCCCGAAGGACATGGCGCGCCGCTACCACGTCCTCCCGGTGAGCTACGACGTCGACAAGAAGCTCCTGCTCATCGCCGTGAGCGATCCCGCGAACGTGGTCGCGCTCGACCAGATCCGCGCGCTCGCGCGGGAGGACCTGCGCATCGAGCAGGTGCTCGCGCGCGAATCCGACATCACCATCGGCATCGAGCACCACTACGGCTTCGAGCTGTCGATCGACGGGATCCTGAACGAGATCGAGACCGGCGAGATCGACTACCAGTCGCTCGCCGCCGACTTCGACGAGTACTCGCAGCCCGTGGTGCGCCTGGTCGACGCGCTCCTGAACGACGCGGTGAAGAAGAGCGCCTCCGACATCCACTTCGAGCCCGAGCAGGGGTTCCTGCGCATCCGCTACCGTGTCGACGGAGTGTTGCGCCAGATCCGGTCGCTGCACAAGAACTACTGGGCGGCGATGGTGGTGCGCCTGAAGGTGATGAGCAACATGAACATCGCCGAGACGCGCGCGCCCCAGGACGGGCGCATCTCGCTCATGCTCTCCGGGCACCAGGTGGACTTCCGCGTCTCGTCGCAGCCGACCACGCACGGCGAGAACATCGTGCTGCGCATCCTCGACCGCGACAAGGGCATCGTGCCCCTCGAGGACCTGGGCCTGCACGCCGAGGACCTGAAGACGCTGAAGCTGATGCTCGCGCGTCCCGAGGGCATCATCCTCGTGACCGGCCCCACGGGAAGCGGCAAGACGACGACCCTCTACTCGATCCTGAACTACATCAACACCGAGGGCATCAACATCATGACCCTCGAGGATCCCGTCGAGTATCCGATGGCGATGATCCGCCAGACCTCGGTGAACGAGGTGGTGAAGCTCGATTTCGCATCCGGCATCCGCTCGATGATGCGCCAGGATCCCGACGTGATCCTGGTGGGCGAGATCCGCGACCAGGAAACCGCCGAGATGGCGTTCCGCGCCGCCATGACCGGCCACCAGGTGTACTCGACGCTGCATACCAACTCCTCCATCGGCGCGATGCCGCGCCTCATGGACCTGGGCGTCCTTCCCGACATCATGGCGGGCAACATCATCGGCGTCATCGCCCAGCGACTGGTGCGCAAGCTCTGCTCGCAGTGCAAGGCGCCCTACAACCCGGACCCCTCGACGCGCCGCATCCTCGGCATGGAGGCCGACGACACGCGCCCCGTGTTCCAGGCGGTGGGATGCGCGCGTTGCGACAACATGGGCTACAAGGGGCGCGTCGCGATCATGGAGCTCTTCAAGCTCGACGCCGAGATCGACGAGCTCATCGCGCGCCGCGCGACGGGCCGCGAGATCCGCGCGGACGCGAGCCGCAAGGGCTTCCGCACGCTCTCCGACGACGCGATCTCGCGCGTGCTGCTCGGGCAGACGAGCCTGGAGGAAATCTCGCGCGTGGTCGACCTGACCGACCGCGTGATCTGAGGGGGCGCTAGCCTATGGCGCTCTTCGCGTACCGGGCCGTCGACGCCGACGGGCACATCTCCACCGGGAACCTCGACGCCGCCAACGGGATCGACCTCGAGATGCGCCTGAGGCGCCTCGGGCTCGACCTCGTGACCTTCGAAGGCGTCAAGCGCTCCACCGCGGCGCGCACGCGCCAGGTCTCGCGCCAGGAGCTCATCACCTTCTGCTTCCACCTCTCGCAGCTGCTCAAGGCGGGAGTCAACATCATGGAGGCCCTCACCGACCTGCGCGACACCGTCGACAACGCCGGCTTCCGGCAGGTGCTCGCGAGCATTCTCGAGGACGTGGGCGGCGGCCTGAAGCTCTCCGAGGCGATGGCCAACCATTCGTACTGCTTCGACAACGTCTTCGTGGCGCTGGTGCGCGCGGGCGAGGAGAGCGGGCAGATGACCGAGGTGCTCGACGAGCTCTCCGAGAACCTCAAGTGGCAGGACGAGATCTCGAGCCAGGCGCAGAAGGCGATGGTCTATCCGACGCTCGTCTTCGTCGTCATCATCGCGGTCATCTTCGTGCTGATGACGGTCCTCGTGCCGCAGCTCGCCTCGACCTTCAAGTCCCTGGTGCCGAAGCTGCCGCGCGAGACCGAGGTCCTGGTCTTCATCTCCAACATATTCGTGCGCTGGTGGTACCTCCTCCTGGGCGTTCCCATCGCGCTCGTGACCGGCGCGTTGGTGTTCGCGCGCACCAACGAGAAGGCGCAGCGCCTGATCGACGAGCTCGGGCTGAAGGTGCCGATCCTGGGCGAAGTGCGCCAGAAGATCATCCTCGCGCGCTTCTCCACGTACTTCGCGCTGCTCTACAAGGCGGGCATCAGCGTGCTCGACTGCATCCAGATCTGCGAGAAGATCGTCGGCAACCGCATCATGGAGGAAGGCCTGCAGCGGGTCGGGCGCAGCATCTCCGAGGGACAGGGCATCTCCCAGGCGTTCGTCGCGACGAAGCTGTTTCCGCCGCTGGTGCTGCGCATGCTGCGGGTGGGCGAGTCGACCGGCGCGCTCGACACGGCGCTGCTGAACGTGAGCTACTTCTACAACCGCCAGGTGCGCGACAGCATCTCGCGCATGCAGACTCTCCTGGGACCCGCGACCACCGTGGTGCTGGGATTCCTCATCATGGCGATCCTCTACTCGATCTTCCTGCCGATCTACGACGTGATCTCGAAGATCAAGTTCTAGGACCGTGAAGCACTTCCTCTACCTCACCAACACGCGCCTCGTGAGCCTCGTCGCCAGGCGCGGGCGCATCGTCTCGCGCCGCGAGTTCGCGGTCGCGGGCGCGGGCGCGAACGCCTTCGAGCGCTACCTCGCCGGCATGACCGGTGTCCCGGCGCACATCTTCACCGACCTCGCCGAAGAGGACTTCCGCCTCGACACCATCCCGCACGTGGGCAAGCGCGACCGCGAGGCGCTCCTCGCCCGCAAGCTCTCGCAGATCTTCCGCAACACCCCATACCGCCACGCGCTGCTGCAGGGCCGCGAGGCCGAGGGGCGCCGCGACGACCGCGTGCTCTACACCGCGATCACCAACGGCGAGGTGCTGCGCCCGTGGCTCGAGATCATCGAGCGGCTGAAGGTGCCGCTCGAGGGGATCCACTCGTCGGCCGTGTTCAGCGGCATGCTCCTCGACGAGCTCGACCTTCTCTTCCCGCACGCGCTCCTGGTGACCTTCACGCCGGGCGACGCGATCCGCCAGACCTATTTCCGCGATCGCGAGATCAAGTTCAGCCGCCTGACGCCCATCGACCTCGAGGAAGGGCAGAGCCTCGGCACGATGATCGCCGAGGAGACGACGCGCACCTGGCAGTACCTCGACAGCCTGCGCCACTTCGCCCAGGACGACCGGCTGGAGGTCTGCATACTGGTACACAAGAACGACCGGCCGGCGATCGAGTCCGCGCTGCGGGATTTCGCGCAACTGCAATACCACCTTCTCGACATCGAGCAGGTCGCGCAGAAGCTCGGCCTGAAGCCTCCGCCCCTCGATTCCACGGCGGAGGAGGTGATCGTGCACCTCTTCCTGCTGCGCAAGGCCGAGAACCACTACGCCTCGCCCGAGCTGCGCCGCCATGCGACGCAGAGGAGCGCGCGCATCGCGATCAACCAGGTCGCCGCGGGCGTGGTCGCCGCGAGCGTCGCGTGGGGCGGCTGGAACGTCTCGCTGGTACTCCAGAAGA
Organism: Burkholderiales bacterium; assembly: GCA_017880705.1. Taxonomy (GTDB): domain Bacteria; phylum Pseudomonadota; class Gammaproteobacteria; order Burkholderiales; family Usitatibacteraceae; genus Usitatibacter. Next base: position 2,293 of record JADGRS010000047.1, on the reverse strand, counting down.
GCGAGGCCGACCAGCGCCTGGCGCAGGAGATGAACGCGTTGAATCGCGACTACGAAGGCATCACCAAGGCGCTGCCTTCCTTCGGAGTCGGGGGATCGACAATGCGCGATGCCGTGAGCTTCTACAACAACTCCATCCGCGGATTCCCGATGCTCCTCGACTTCATGGTGCCGCTGTCGCAAGTCATGCGCGCGCATCCGAGCGTGCGCCTGTCGCAGCTCGCGTGGCAGGCGACCGACGATCCGAAGTCGACGCCGCGCATCGCGATGACGGCGGCGCCCGAGGCTCCGCCCGTGAAGTCGGTCGGAAAGGCGGTCGAGGCGCCCAACCCGCAGGAGACGAGCGCGGGCCCGACGTTCGCCGGCGGGCGCTTCGAGGTCGCCTTGATCGAGGCGACGGTGCGCGTTTCCACGAACGACTTCCGCGGCGCGATGGCGGAGGTCGAGAAGCTCGCCGCCGACATCGGGCGCATCGAGGGATTTCGCGCCGACGTGATGGAGAGCCCGCTCGACACGAACCCGTCGATCGCGCTGCAGGGGCGTCATGCCGAGGGCGAGCCGAGCTCCATGGAGCCGCGCTTCGTGCTGCGCGTCGTGCGCGAGCGGCAGGGGCCGGCATGAGCCAGATTTTCAGCGCCGAAGGCCGCCGCGCCCTCGCCATGTCTTGGGCGCTTCTCGCCCTCGCGCTTCTCGCCGGAGCGGGAATCGTCGCGGGTGCCCATTGGTACGCGAACAAGGAGAAGCTCGACGCCGCGAACTCGAGCCGCCTCCTCCAGGAAGCGCGCACGCGCCTGGACGGCGCGCGCCGCGAGCGCGACAGCCTCCAGGAATCGGCGGACGTGTTCCGCACGCTCGTCGAGCGCGGCATGCTCCAGGGCGAGCGCCGCCTCGACCTGGTGGAGCTGGTCAATTCCCTGCGCGCGAAATACCAGATCCCGGCCCTCGACTACGAGGTGGCGCCGCAGCGGCCCCTGCAGCTCGCGGGAGGCCTTGTGTTCAACTCCGTGGACGTGCGCGCGAGCCGCGTGAAGATCAAGGCGCGCGCGCTCCACGAGGGCGACCTGCTGGGCTTCATCGACGCGCTCTCGCGCAATCAGCAGGGCTTCTATCCGGTCGACCGGTGCACCATGAGGCGCGTCGAAGCGCCGGGCGCCGATTCCATCCAGCCGCGCGTCGAGGCCGAATGCACGCTCGAGTGGATCACGCTGAAGGAAAAACATGCGCGCGGCACCTAGGGCTCTCGCCGCGCTGGCGCTCGCGCTCTCGGCGGGCTGCGCCGCGAGCGCGACGCTCGACACGCTCGGCACGCTCTTCACCACGCCGCAGGAGCGCGAGCGCCTCGACCGCCTGCGGCGCGGGGAGCCGGGAACGCAGGTCGCCGTCGACAGCGCCGGCCGCCCGGAGCCCGCAGTCACGGGATTCGTGCGCCGCAGCGACGGGCGCAACACGATATGGATCGACGGCACCCCGGTCGTCGTGCGGCGCTCCGGCGCCGATCCTCTCCTCGACCCGGCGATCCTCGGCACGCCCTCCGGTGGAGAGAGGCTTCGCATCGAGCGCAAGCCCTCGCGCTAGTCAAGCGAAGTCCGCGAATCGCATTCGAGCCTTTTCGCGCGCCCGTCGAGCGCCGCGCTGCTATTCAGTAGCCGGGACATTCGAGAGCGGAGGCGGAACATGGCGAAGGGCCGCGCGCAGGAGGGAAGCGCGCTCGTGGTCGCCACGCTCCTCGTCGTCGCGTGCATCGGCCTCCTGTTCGCGATCGAGCTCGCCTCTCCCGGGGCGAACTCGCGCGCCGACCGCGCGAGCGAACGCGCCCTCGCCGAGGCGCGCGAGGCGCTCATCGCCTACGCTGCCGATCGCCCGATCAACGCGGTCGTGGGCCCCGGCTACCTTCCGTGCCCGGATCTCGACGACGACGGCTGGGCCGAATCGACCTGCGGATCGCAGACTGGCGACAGCGGCCAGGAGCAGCGGCTCGGCCGCCTGCCGTGGAAGACGCTCGGCATCTCCGACCTGCGCGACGGCTACGGCGAACGCCTCTGGTATGCCGTGTCGAGCAAGTACAAGGGGCTGCTGAACTGCGGCGTGAGCCGCGCGTGCCTCGACATGACCCCCGGGACCGCGCTCGGCACGATCACCGTGCGCGACAACGCGGGCGCGATCGTCCACGACGGCACCCTCGCCGACGCATACCGGGCTGACACGGGCGGCGCCGTCGCGATCGTGATCGCACCGGGCCCCGCGCTCGAGCGCGCGGGCGGCGCCGCGCAATCGCGCGGGTGCGGTCCGCAGGA
>JADGRS010000046.1 GCA_017880705.1 Burkholderiales bacterium | reverse complement strand
AGCCGCAGCCCGTGCCGATCTCGAGCACCTTGTTCATCGGCGATTTCTCCAGCAGCAGCTGCGTCATGAGGGCGACGATGATGGGCGCAGAGATCGTCTGTCCGTGGCCGATGGGAAGCGCCGTGTTGAACTCGTAGGCGCGAGAGGCGATGCCCTCGTCGACGAACAGGTGGCGCGGGATTTCGGCCATCGCGCCCAGCACGCGCTCGTTCACGATCTTGTCGGCGCGCAGCGCCTCGATCATGCGCATGCGCGTGCGCTCGGAGGTCATGCCGATGCCGTCGCGCCCGCTCACGCCACGATCCATTTCGATACCAGGGGAATCTGCCGGGCGTGGGTGAGGTCCACCTGCAACGGCGTCACCGACACGGCGCCGCGCTCGAGCGCGTGGAAATCGGTGCCGGGTCCCGCTTCGCGCGCCGCCCCCGCGGGACCAACCCAGTACACGGTCTCGCCGCGCGGATTCTTGCCCGCCACGACGGGCTGCGCCTTGTGCCTGCGGCCCAGGCGCGTGACCTCGATGCCCGCCAGCGACTCGAAGGCCATATCGGGAACGTTCACGTTGAGGAGCACGGGAGCGCCGAAGGGCGAGGCGTGCAGCCGCTTCACCAGGTCGTGGGCGACGCGTGCCGCGGTCGCGTAGTGCGCGAACTCCTTGCCGACGAGCGACATCGCGATCGAGGGAATACCGAGAAGATAGCCTTCGGTGGCCGCGGCCACCGTCCCCGAATAGAGTGTGTCGTCGCCCATGTTGGAGCCGCTGTTGATCCCCGAGACCACTACGTCCGGCTCGAAATCGAGAAATCCCGTGACCGCCATGTGGACGCAGTCGGTCGGCGTGCCGTTCACGAAATGGAAGCCGTTGTGGGCCTTGGAGATCATCAGCGGACGATCGAGCGTCAGGGAGTTCGAGGCGCCGCTGCGATCCCGCTCGGGGGCGACCACGGTGATCTCCCCAAGGGGCGCGAGGGCCTCGGCGAGGGCGGCGAGTCCTGGGGCGAAATAGCCGTCGTCGTTCGAGAGGAGGATGCGCATGCGAGGCAAAATTATAGCTTGAGCGAGGTGCCAGCGCCCCTTTGCGGTCACTCCTTGGGGTCGCTGACCGGAATGCAGGAGCAGAAGAGGTTGCGGTCGCCGTAGACGTTGTCCGCGCGGCCGACGGGAGCCCAATACTTCTCCGCGCGCAGGCTTTTCAACGGATACGCGGCGAGCTCGCGCGAATACTTGCGATCCCACGCGTCGGCGCTGACCACCTCCGCGGTGTGCGGCGCGTGCTTCAGCGGATTGTCCTCGCGGTCCATGCGTCCCTCCTCGACCGCGCGGATCTCCTCGCGAATGGCGATCATGGCGTCGCAGAAGCGATCGAGCTCGGCCTTCGACTCGCTCTCGGTCGGCTCCACCATCAACGTGCCCGCGACAGGGAACGACATCGTGGGCGCGTGGAACCCGTAGTCGATGAGGCGCTTGGCGACGTCCTCCACCTGGATTCCCGAGGCCTCCTTGAGCGCGCGCAGGTCGAGGATGCACTCGTGGGCGACCAGCCCCCGCGGCCCCGAGTAGAGCACGGGATAGTGGGGCGCAAGTCGCCTGGCGATGTAGTTGGCGTTGAGGATCGCAACCTCGCTCGCGGCCGTGAGGCCGGCATCGCCCATCATCTCCAGGTACATCCACGAGATCGGGAGTATCGAGGCGCTGCCGAAAGGCGCTGCCGTCACCGCGCCGATGGATTCACCGCCCGAGCCGAGGAAGCGATGTCCCGGCAGGAATTTCTCGAGATGCTTCGCCACCGCCACCGGTCCCACGCCGGGACCTCCGCCGCCATGGGGGATGCAGAAAGTCTTGTGCAGGTTCAGGTGCGACACGTCGCCGCCGAATTCACCCGGCGCGCAAAGTCCCACCATCGCGTTCATGTTGGCGCCGTCGATGTAGACCTGCCCTCCGTGCTCGTGGACGATGCGGCAGATCTCGACGATGCTTTCCTCGAAGACGCCGTGCGTGGAGGGGTACGTGATCATGAGGGCAGCGAGGTCCTTCGCGTGCTCCCGGGCCTTGCGGCGAAGATCGTCCACGTCGACGTTGCCCATCTCGTCGCAGCCGACCACGACCACCTTCATTCCAGCCATCTGCGCCGACGCGGGATTGGTGCCGTGCGCGGAGCTGGGGATGAGGCACACCTTGCGGTGGCCTTCGCCGCGGCTGCGATGCCACGCCTCGATGACGAGAAGGCCCGCGTACTCGCCCTGCGATCCCGCGTTGGGCTGGATCGACACCGCGGCGTAGCCCGTCGCCCTCGCAAGACGGCTTTCGAGATCGTCGATCAGCTCGCGATAGCCCTGCCATTGCGCGGCGGGGGCGAAGGGATGGATGTGCGCGAACTCGCGCCACGTCACCGGAATCATCTCGCTCGTCGCGTTGAGCTTCATGGTGCAGGAGCCCAGCGGGATCATCGACCGGTCCAGGGCGACGTCCTTGTCCGCGAGGCGGCGCAGGTAGCGCAGCATCTCGGTCTCGGAGTGGTGGCGGTTGAAAACCGGATGCGCGAGAAAAGGCGAGCCGCGCGCGAGGGCCGCGGGAATCGCCTCGCGCGCAACGCCTTCGAGATCGGCGATGGTATCGACGGGGCGGCCGGCGAAGACCTTCAGGATCGCCTCGACGTCGGCGTGCGTCGTGGTCTCGTCGAGCGAGATGCCGAGGCGGTCGCCGTCGACGACGCGGAAATTCATGCGCGCGGCGCCGCTTCGTTCCACGATCGCGGCGAGCTTGCCCCCGGTGGCCACGGTGACGGTGTCGAAGAAGGCGCTCGCCGTCGGGGCGAATCCGATTCTCTCGAGTCCCGTCGCGAGGATCGCGGCGAGGCGATTCACGCGCCGCGCGATGCGCGCGAGCCCCTCGGGCCCGTGGTACACGGCATACATCGAGGCCATCACCGCGAGGAGCACCTGCGCCGTGCAGATGTTCGAGGTCGCCTTCTCGCGCCGGATGTGCTGCTCGCGCGTCTGCAGCGCGAGGCGATATGCGGGGCGGCCCTGCGAGTCGACGGTGACGCCCACGAGGCGCCCGGGCATGCTGCGCTTCAGCTCGTCGCGGGTCGCCATGAAGGCCGCGTGTGGGCCGCCGAATCCCATCGGGACGCCGAAGCGCTGCGAGCTTCCGACCACGACATCGGCACCCCATTCCCCGGGAGGCCTCAGCAGCGTGAGCGCGAGAAGATCCGCGGCGGCAACCACGAAACCTCCGCGTGCGTGCACCTTTGCGGCAAGCGCTGAATAGTCGCGAACCTCGCCCTCGGCGCCGGGATACTGGACGAGCACGCCGAAGGCCTCGATCGACTCGAGGGCGTCGGAGGACGCCACGCCCACCTCGATGCCGAGCGGCGCGGCGCGCGTGCACAGGACGTCGAGCGTCTGCGGAAGGACATCCCCGGCGACCGCGAAGACCTTCGATGCGCCCTTGTACGAGCGCAGGCAAAGCGTCATCGCCTCGGCCGCGGCGGTCGCCTCGTCGAGCATCGACGCGTTGGCGATCGACATCGCCGTCAGGTCCGCGACCATCGTCTGGAAATTGAGCAAGGCCTCGAGCCGCCCCTGGGAGATCTCCGGCTGGTAGGGCGTGTAGGCGGTGTACCACGCGGGATTCTGGAAGACGTTTCGCAGGATCACGCCCGGAGTGAAGGTCTCGTAGTAGCCCTGACCGATGTACGACTTGAAGACCTGGTTCTTCTCCGCGACCCGCCGCAATGCCGAGAGCGCTTCGCCCTCCGTGCGCGGCGTGCCAAGCCCCATCGCGCCCCGCCGCCGGATCGACGCGGGCACGATGGCGTCGATCAATGCCGAGCGCGAATCGAATCCGAGCGCGGCCACCATCTCGGCTTCGTCGACCGTGTCGGGCCCGATGTGGCGGCGCGCGAAGGCTCCGTGGTCCTCGAGCTCGGGAAGTGTCGCGCGCAGGTTTTCGCGAATCGGCGTATCGGGCATGGGTCGTTCCTCGATTCTCAGGCGACGGCGGCCTTCTCGTAGGCCGCCGCATCGAGCAGCTTCTCGGAATCGGCGGCATTCGCGGGCTTGATGCGAAAGATCCACGCGGCGAACGCGTCCTCGTTCACCCTTTCCGGCGCCGCCGAAAGGTCCGCGTTCCCCGCGACGATCTCGCCCGCGACGGGCGCGTAGATATCCGACGCGGCCTTCACCGATTCGACCACGCCGACGGCCTCCCCCGCGGCGACCTTCCGTCCGGCCTGCGGCGCCTCGACGAAGACGATGTCGCCCAGCTGCTCCTGCGCATGGTCGGTGATGCCCACGCTCACGCTGCCGTCGGACTCGCGGCGCACCCATTCGTGCGTCGCGGTATAGCGCAGCTCCTGCGGAAGTTTCATGGCGATTCCTTTTCTATTGGAATGAGAACCTTGCCGTGGCGCACGAAAGGCGCCTTCACGACGCGCGCGGCGAGCTGCCGGTCGCGCACGTGCACGTGGACGATGTCGCCGCCCGAGCTGCCGAGGGGCAGGCGCGCGAGCGCGATGGACTTCGCCAGGGTCGGCGAGAAAGTGCCGCTGGTGACTTCGCCCTCACCCTTCGCGCCCGTGACCTTCTGATGGGCGCGAAGCACGCCGCCGCCTTCGAGGAGCACGAGGCCGAGGAATTCATGGCGCTTGCCGTGGGCGCGTAATGCCTCCTTTCCCACGAAATCGCGCGGGGAAGCCATGTCCACGGTCCACCCGAGGCCTGCGTCGAGGGGCGATACGCGCTCGTCCATGTCCTGGCCGTAGAGGTTCATGCCGGCTTCGAGCCGCAACGTGTCGCGCGCACCGAGGCCCGCCGGCCGCGCTCCCGCGGCGACGAGCGCCTGCCAGGCGTGGGGGGCATCGACCGCGGGCAGCACGATCTCGAATCCATCCTCGCCGGTGTAGCCCGTGCGAGCGACCGTGAATCCCTCCGTGATCGCCGCATTGAAAGGCGCGAGTCCTTCGGTCGCGGGCCGCGTCGCGGGAAAGACCTGCCAGAAGATCTCACGCGCTCGCGGACCCTGGATCGCGAGGATCGCGAGGTCCCGGCGTGGTGTGATAGTCAACTGCGCATTCCATCGTTGCCGCAGAGCATCGAGCCACGCGAGGTCCTTCTCCGCGGTGCCGGCGTTCACGACGAGGCGAAAGAAGCCGTCGCGAAAGAAATACACGATGAGGTCGTCGACGACGCCCCCGTCCTCGGTGAGCATGCAGGAGTAGAGCGCCTTTCCGGGTGTCGTCAGCTTGCCCACGTCGTTCGCTAGCGCGCGGGCGAGGAACGCGCGCGCTCCCGCACCCTCGATGTCCGCGACCTGCATGTGCGAGACGTCGAACAGTCCCGCGCTCGTGCGCACCGCGTGATGCTCCTCGATCTGGGAGCCATAGTGCACCGGCATATCCCAGCCGCCGAAATCGACCATGCGCGCTCCGGCGGCGCGGTGCAGCTCGTTCAGGGGTGTCGTCTTCGGCAAATCGGCTCCGATGCGTCGATGAAAAAAAGGGTCGGGCAAGCGTTGTCGCTTGGCCGCCCCCTCTGTCCTCGATACCTGAGAGATTACGGCGGATTCCGGCACCGCCGCGCGCCCCTTCGGTGGACGGCAACGCCGTCGCTCTCCAGAGTCCGGGGTTCTCCCCCGTATCCGAACGGTCCTTTTGCCTGAGAGTTTGCGGGTGCTACCCCTTCGGCGGCGCCGCGATGGGCGCTCTCTCCCGATCGGATGCGCGAATTCTCCGGGAACCCACGAACGTTGTCCAGCAAACAAAAATAGCCGCTCGTGGCGGCTATCTGCGTAAATCTATTGGAATCTATTGGTCGGGGCGAGAGGATTCGAACCTCCGACCCCCTGCACCCCATGCAGGTGCGCTACCAAGCTGCGCTACGCCCCGACCGAGCCTGAAATTATAGCTGCAATTGGGTTCCCGCCTGCACGCGGATTTGCGCTAACGCTCAAGCATCTTGAGGATGCTCTTAAGCTCCTTGCGGATCGTCGAGGGCGAGATGGGCTCGGGAACCGTCATCGTTCTCTGGCCGTCTCCGCGGGACGAGCCCGGGATGCTGCCCGCCTCCTCGAGGCGGTTGCGCGCGCCGTTGATGGTGAAGCCATGCTCGTAGAGAAGCTCGCGAATGCGGCGGATGAGCAGCACCTCGTGGTGCTGGTAATAGCGCCGGTTGCCGCGGCGCTTCAGGGGCTTCAGCTGCGTGAACTCCTGCTCCCAGTAACGCAGCACATGGGGCTTCACCCCGCACAATTCGCTAACTTCGCCTATCGTGAAATAGCGCTTGGCGGGGATCGCGGGGAGCTCAGTCGTCGCCAGGTTCTCCATGGCCATTGAACGACTTCTCCACCAAGCTCTTGAGCTTCTGGCTCGCGTGGAAGGTGACCACGCGCCGTGCGGTGATGGGAATTTCCTCGCCGGTCTTGGGATTGCGACCTGGACGCTGGGGCTTCTTGCGCAACTGGAAATTGCCGAATCCCGAGAGCTTCACCATCTCGCCGCGTTCGAGGGCGATGCGGATTTCCTCGAAGAAGGACTCGACCATGTCCTTCGCCTCCCGCTTGTTCAGGCCGACTTTCTCGAACATGAGGTCGGCGAGCTCCGCCTTGGTGAGGGTGACTTTGTCTTTCACGTGCGCGGCTTGGCTTGGAATTTTTCGTTGAGCTGCTCGCGAATGGAGGCGACCACACCCTCCACTTCCGAATCTGTCAAAGTCCTGTCAGTATCCTGCATAACTATCCGTAGGGCAAGGCTTTTTTTGCCGGGCTCGACCCCTTTTCCGCGGTACTGATCGAACACTTCGACCTCCCGCACGAAGGCTGGAACGGCCCCCCGGACGGCCTCCAGGAGGGCCGCGGCAGCCACCCCGTCGTCCACGACGAGAGCCAGGTCGCGACGCACCACGGGCATCCGCGACAGGCCCGCGAAACGCGGGAAATCACCCTGCAGCAGCGGCCCCGTGGCCACCTCGAACATGACCGGCGGGGAAGGCAGCTCGTACTTCTGCTGCAGCCGCGGATGCATCTCGCCGATCGCGCCCAGCGCCTCTCCCGACGCCCTGACAAGGGCGCAGCGGCCCGGGTGGAAGGCCGGGTGCGACCCCGGCACGAACTCGAGCCTGCGCCCGGCTGCAAGCGCCTGGAGGTCGCCCTTGGCGTCGAAGAAGTCGACCAGGGTCCCCTTCTCGCCCCACTGCTCGGGCCAGCGAAGGCCGAACGCAAGCCCCGCGATGCGCTCGGGCTGGACCGCGAGGTCGGGCTGGATTCCTTCGAAGCAGCGGCCGATCTCGAAGACCCGCACGCGCTCCTCGCCGCGATTCAGGTTGGAGCGCAGGCTTTGCACCAGGCCGCCGATCAGGCTCGAGCGCATGACGCTCATCTGGCTCGCGATGGGGTTGGCGAGGCGCACCGGGCTGCTGTTGCCGGCGAAGTCCGCTTCCCATTCGGGCGGCACGAAACTGTAGTTCACGACCTCCTGGTATCCCAATGCCGCGAGCGAATGGCGCAGGTCGAAGCGATCGCGCTCGCCTTCGCGCAGGGACAGCATCGCCAGGCGCGAGCGCGGCGCCTCGGCGGGCACGTGCCCGTAGCCGTGGATACGCGCGATCTCTTCGACGAAATCCTCCTCGATTTCGAGATCGAAGCGCCACGTAGGCGGCGTCGCGCGCATCGCATGCGTGTCGACCGCGACATCGCACGAGAGGCGTCGCAGGATGTCGGCCATTTCGCCGTCCGCAATGGGATAGCCGAGCAACTCGAGGACGCGCGTGGTGCGCACGCGCATGGTCTTGCGGTCGGGAATGTCTCCCATCGCCACGGTCACCGGGCCCGCCGATCCGCCGCAGATCGAGAGCGCGAGCTCGGTCGCGCGCTCGAGCGCGGCGCGCGTCGCGCCGAAATCGACGCCCCGCTCGTAGCGATAGGCCGCGTCGCTCGTGAGCCCGAGGTCGCGCGCCTTGCCCTGCACCGCCTCGGGATGGAAGAACGCGGCCTCGAAGAAAACCTCCGTGGTCGCGTCGCCGACCATCGTGTCGGCGCCGCCCATCACCCCTCCGAGCGCGATGGGACCTCTGCCATCGGTGATCGCGAGAAGACCGGGTCGGTACTCGACCTCCTGCTCGTTGAGGAGCCTCACGCGTTCGCCCGGCTGCATCAGGCGTACGCCGATCGCTCCCTGAAGCTTCGCGTTATCGAACGCGTGCATCGGCTGGCCGCGCTCGATCATCACGTAATTCGTGATGTCCACGAGCGGCCGGATGACTCGCAAGCCCGCGCGCTCGAGGCGCCTCGCCATCCACGCCGGCGTCTTCGCCGAAGGATCGATGCCGCGGATCACGCGGCCGAAATACTCGCCGCACGCGCCCGGCTCGGAAATGCTCACTGCCCGCGAGGCCTCCGTCGAGACGGCGACGACCGGCGCCGCCGGCAACTCGAGCGGCACCTTCACCATCGCCGCGAGATCGCGAGCGATCCCGAACATGGAGAGGCAATCGCCGCGGTTGGGCGTGAGCTTCACCGTGAAGTAAACGTCGTCGAGCCCGAGAACCTCGCGGACATCGCGGCCGATCGGCGCATCGTCGTCGAGCACCAGGAGCCCCGCATGATCCTCGGAAAGGCCCAGCTCGCGCGCCGAGCAGAGCATGCCGCTCGATTCGACGCCGCGCAGCTTCGCTTTGCTTATCTCGAGGCCCGGCAGTCTCGCGCCCACCAGCGCGCAGGCGACCTTCTGCCCCGCCGCGACATTGGGGGCGCCGCAAACGATCTGCAGCGTCTCGCCGGTGCCCGCGTCGACCTCGGTCACGCGCAATTTGTCGGCGTTCGGGTGCGGCGCGACGCTCTTCACGTACCCGACCACGATGCCCGAGAATTCGCCCGCGACCGGCGTGATCTCCTCGACCTCGAGGCCTCCCATGGTGAGCGTCTTCGCAAGCTCGCCCACCGGCGCCTTCACCGGCACCAGCTCCTTCAACCACTGCAGCGAGACCTTCATCGGAATTGCGCCAGGAACTTGAGGTCGTTCTCGAAGAAGAGGCGCAGGTCGTCCACGCCGTATTTCAGCATCGCGAGCCGATCGAGCCCCATGCCGAATGCGAACCCCGAGTACTTCTCCGGGTCGATACCGCCGTTGCGCAGCACGTCGGGGTGCACCACGCCCGCGCCCGCGATCTCGAGGTAGGTCACCTCGCCGTCCTTGCGCGACCATTCCATATCGATCTCGACGCCGGGCTCGACGAATGGAAAGTACGAGGGCCGGAAGCGCAGCCCGATGTCGTCGCGCTCGAAGAACGCACGGCAGAATTGCGTCACCGTCCCCTTCAGGTCCGCGAGGCTCACGCCCTCTTCGACCCACAACCCCTCCACCTGGTGGAACATCGGCGAGTGCGTCGCGTCGTGGTCCTTGCGATAGACGCGGCCCGGGCAAATGATGCGGATCGGCGGCGCGTGCGACTTCATGTACCGAATCTGCACGGGCGAGGTCTGCGTGCGCAGCACCTTGTCGGAACCCTCGATGTAGAACGTGTCCTGCATGCTGCGCGACGGATGGTCGGGAAACATGCGCAACGCCGTGAAATTGTGCTCGTCGTCCTCGATCTCGGGGCCGTCGGCCACCGAGAACCCCATGGTGCGAAAGAGCCTCTCGACCTGCTCCTGGACGCGTGCGATCGGATGCAGCCCGCCCGGCCTCTGGCCGCGCCCGGGAAGCGTCACGTCGATCGCCTCGCCGGCGAGCCTCGACTCGAGCTCGCGCGCGAGGATCTCGTCGAGACGCGCGCGCAGGAGGCTTTCGACCCGCGCCTTGCCCTCGTTGATCGTGGCGCCCGCCTGCGGGCGCTCGTCGGCCGCAAGCTTGCCGAGGCCCTTCAAGAGCCCGGTGAGCGATCCCGACTTCCCGAGGAAGCGCGACTTGGCCTGCTCGAGGTCGGCGACGCTTGCGGCGGCGGCGAAATCCTCGCGGGCTGCGGAGATGATTTGTTCGAGTTCTTTCATCGAATCAAAAAAGAAAAGGGGCTCTCGCGAGCCCCCTTGTTTGCTTTACGTCGTCTCAGGCACCGAGGCTCGCTTTGGCCTGTTCGACGATCCTGCCGAACGCAGGCTTGTCGAACACCGCCAGGTCCGCGAGCACCTTGCGGTCGATGTCGATCCCGGCCTTCTTGATTCCCGCCATGAACTGGCTGTACGAGACCCCGGCTTCGCGAGCGCCCGCGTTGATGCGGGTGATCCAGAGCGAGCGGAACTCGCGCTTGCGGTTGCGGCGGTCGCGGTAGGCGTACTGTCCCGCCTTCGCGACGGCTTGCTTCGCGATCCTGTAGACGTTATTGCGGCGTCCCCGGAAGCCCTTGGCCTGGGCGAGGACTTTCTTGTGGCGCGCGCGCGCCGTGACTCCGCGTTTTACGCGTGGCATGTCGGCGGCTCCTTAGGCGTAGGGAAGCATCTGCTTCACGTGGCCGAGGTTGGTCGCATGGACCGCCGCGACGCCGCGAAGCTGGCGCTTGTTCTTGGTGGTGCGCTTGGTGAGGATGTGGCGCTTGCCCGCCGAATAACGCTTGATCGAGCCGCTGCCGCGGACCCGAAAGCGCTTGGCGGCGCCACTCTTCGTCTTCATCTTGGGCATGATGCCCTCCTTGCATTGGTGCAGCAGGTGGCGGAACCCTTCCGCGCTTTTCGACCTGAAGTCACCTTGTGGTGCTACTTCAATGCTTCTTCTTTGGCCCCAGGATCATGATCATCTGGCGGCCTTCCAACTTCGGCCACTGCTCCACCACGCCGACTTCCTTGAGATCGGCCTCGACCCGCTTGAGGAGCTGCATGCCGAGCTCCTGGTGCGCCATCTCGCGGCCCCGGAAGCGCAGCGTCACCTTCGTCTTGTCGCCCTCGGTGAGGAAGCGTGTGAGGTTGCGAACCTTGATCTTGTAGTCGCCCTCGTCGGTCCCGGGCCTGAACTTCACTTCCTTGACCTGGATCTGCTTCTGCTTGAGCTTCGCCTCGTGAGCCTTCTTGCTCTCGCGGTACTTGAACTTGCCGTAGTCCATCAAGCGGCAAACCGGAGGCTTCGCGGTCGGCGCGATCTCCACGAGATCGATGTCCGCTTCTTCCGCCATCTTCATGGCGTCCTCGATTTTCACGATCCCGATCGCCTCGCCCTCGACACCGACGAGGCGTATTTCCGGACAGTTGATCTCGCCGTTGATGCGTACTGCTTTATCCTGAGCTATGCGAAATGTCCTCTAAAAGTCAATCGTTTAGCGCGGAAACCTAAGCTGACTTCCAGCTCGGTGACGGCGCCCCCTAACATTCATTTGCGAGCTTCGGTTTCGCTTTTCAAGCGCGAAATAAAGGCCTCGAGCGGCACGGGTGCCAGGTTCTCCCCGGCGCGCGTTCTCGCTGAGACCGTCCTTGCGGCGACTTCCTTATCTCCGAGTACCAGCTGGTAAGGAAGTTTTTGAATGCTATGTTCTCGAATTTTATACGTTATTTTCTCATTCCGCAAATCGGCGGCGACGCGGAAACCGGCCTCGCGCAATGCATGCTCGACCTCACGCACATACGCTTCCTGCCGGTCGGTCACGTTCATCACCACCACCTGCACCGGAGCCAGCCACAACGGCAGCGCTCCGGCGTGGTTCTCGATGAGGATTCCGATGAATCGCTCCATGGATCCCACGATGGCGCGGTGCAGCATCACCGGGTGCTGCTTCGCGCTGTGCTCGTCGACGAACTCCGCGCCGAGGAGCCGCGGCATGTTGAAATCGACCTGCATCGTGCCGCATTGCCACACGCGCCCGATCGCATCCTTCAGCGAATATTCGATCTTCGGGCCGTAGAACGCGCCCTCGCCCGGCGAGACCTCGAAGCTCACGCCCGACTGGCGAAGCGAGTCCATGAGGGCGTGCTCGGCCTTGTCCCAGAGGTCGTCGGAGCCCACGCGCTTCTCCGGTCGCGTAGCGACCTTGTAGATGATCTCCTCGAATCCGAAATCGGCGTAGACCTTCTGCAGGAGCGTCGTGAACGACGCGCACTCCGCGAGGATCTGGTTCTCGGTGCAGAAGATGTGGCCGTCGTCCTGAGTGAAGCCGCGCACGCGCATGATGCCGTGCAGCGCGCCCGAAGGCTCGTTGCGGTGGCACGCGCCGAATTCGCCGTAGCGCAACGGCAGGTCGCGGTAGCTGCGCAGGTCGGAATTGAACACCTGGACATGTCCGGGACAGTTCATCGGCTTCACCGCGAGCTCGCGCTTCTCCGATTCCGTGAAGAACATGTTCTCCTTGTAGTTCTCCCAATGGCCGGACTTCTTCCACAGCGAGACGTCGAGGATCATCGGGCAACGGATTTCCTGATAGCCGTTCTCGCGATAGACGGCCCGCATGTACTGCTCGACCTGCTGCCAGAGCGACCAGCCCCTCGGATGCCAGAAGACCATGCCCGGCGCCTCGTCCTGCATGTGGAAGAGGTCGAGCTGCTTGCCGATGCGGCGGTGGTCGCGCTTCTCGGCCTCCTCGAGCATCACGAGGTAGGCGTCCTGGTCCTCCTTCTTCGCCCACGCCGTGCCATAGATGCGCTGGAGCATCTCGTTCTTCGAGTCGCCGCGCCAATACGCGCCCGCCACCTTCATCAGCTTGAACACCTTGAGCTTGCCGGTCGAAGGCACGTGCGGACCGCGGCACAGGTCGATGAAGTCGCCTTCTCGATAGAGGCTGATG
>JADGRS010000314.1 GCA_017880705.1 Burkholderiales bacterium | reverse complement strand
CGCGTATTCGTCGCGAAACGTGAAGAGGCACGAGGGCTCCAGCCCCACGACCGGCGTGCCGGCTTCAAGGTACGGCTTCAACGCCGCCATCGTGCGCCGCGCCTCGGCGAGCGCTTCATCGATCATTCCCGCCGCGAGGTATGTGCGCCCGCAGCAAAGCGCCCGCCCGTCATCGCCGGCCGGCGCCACGACTTCGTGTCCCGTCGCCTCCAGGACTCTCAACGCCGCCTCGAGGTTGCCGGGCTCGAACCAGTTGTTGAAGGTATCCGCGAATAGAACGATCCGTCGCCGCTTGCCGCGCTCCGCTTCGTGGGCCTCCCGCGTCTCGCGTCTCGCGACGCGCTTCTTCGTCCACGGCTCCTTGAAGACCGGGAACGCCCGCCGTCGGTCGAAGCCCAGCGACTCCATGAGCGCGCCCGCGCCGGGCGCGCGCATCGCCAGGCTCGCCAGCGGCTGGACGCGCGCCGCCCACTTCGCATAGCGCGGCAGGTGTCCGATCAGCTTGTCGCGCAGCGTGAATCCGTGGCGCCGCTTGTAGTGCGAGAGGAACTCGACCTTCATGCGCGCCATGTCCACGCCCGTCGGGCACTCGCGCCGGCATCCCTTGCACGACACGCAGAGATCGAGCGCGTCGCGCACCGCCTCCTCGGCGACGTCGTCCGCTCCCAGCTGACCCGAGAGCGCCAGCCGCAGCGTGTTGGCCCGCCCCCGCGTGAGATCGCGCTCGTCGCCGGTCGCGCGAAAGCTGGGACACATCGTTCCCGCATCGAACTTGCGGCAGTGCCCGTTGTTGTTGCACATCTCGACCGCGCCCGCGAAGCCGCCCCACTCGCTCCAGTCGAGCGCCGTGCGCGGCGAAGGCTGCTTGTAGCTCGGTCCGTAGCGAAACAGCGAGCGATCGTCCTGGCGGGACGGGCTCACGATCTTGCCGGGATTCATGATTCCCTTCGGATCGAACCATGACTTGATCTCGGCGAGCGACGCCGTGAGGCGCGGCCCGAAGAACGGTGCGATCCACTCCGAGCGCACCAGGCCGTCGCCGTGCTCGCCGGAATAGGAACCCTTGTAGCGGCGCACCAGGTCGGCCGCTTCCTCGGCGATGGCACGCATCCGCTTCGCGCCATCGCCCTTCATGTTGAGCACCGGGCGCACGTGCAGGCATCCCACCGACGCGTGCGCATACCAGGTGCCCTGGGTGCCGTGCTTGCGGAAGACCTCGGTGAGTTGCGTCGTGTACTCGGCCAGGTGCTCGAGGGGCACCGCGCAGTCCTCGATGAAGGAGACGGGCTTTCCGTCGCCCTTCATCGACATCATGATGTTCAGTCCGGCCTTGCGCACGTCCCAGAGCGACTTCTGCTGGCTCGCCTCGAGGATGTCGACGACGGCGTCGGCGAAGCCGAGGTCGGCCATGAGCTCGCGCAGGCGCCTGACGCCCTCGACCTGCGGATCGCGATCCATTCCCGCGAACTCCACGAGGAGGATCGCGTCGGGCTCGCCCTTCACGAACCTGCGAATGGTGGGAGCGAACGCGGCATTGGACAGCGCGAGATCGAGCATCGTGCGGTCGACGAGCTCCACCGCCGAGGGGCCCAGCTTCACGATGTGCTGCGCCGCGTCCATCGCATCGTGGAAGCGCGGAAAATGCGCGACGCCGAGCGCCTTGTGCCGGGGCAGCTCGGCGAGCTCGAGGTGGATCTTCTCGAACCACGCGAGCGTGCCTTCGCTGCCGACGAGGAGCCTGGCGAGATTGAAGCCCGCGGGGGCGAGGCGATCGAGGTTGTAGCCCGCGACGCGACGCGCCACCTTGGGAAAGCGCGCGTCGATCTCGTCTCGCTCGCGCGTCCAGAGCGCTTGCGCCTTCTGCGCGATGCCGCGGATGCCCGCATCGGAGATCTGCGCCTCGGCGCCGAAGCGCCCGCGCACCCCGGTGGGCAGCCACGCGTCGATCGCCGCGACGCGATCGACCATGTTGCCGTAGGCGAGCGAGCGCGAGCCGCACGAATTGTTGCCCGCCATGCCGCCGAGCGTCGCCTGCGCCGAGGTGGAAACGTCGATCGGATACCAGAGGCCGAAGGGCCGCAGCTCGGCGTTCAGCGCATCGAGCACTTTGCCCGGCTCGACCACCGCGCGCCGCGCGGGCGCATCGATCTCGAGCACGCGGTTCACGTACTTGCTGTCGTCGATCACGAGCGCGTCGCCGACGGTCTGGCCGCACTGCGAAGTCCCCGCGCCGCGCGGCAGGATCGCGACGCCCTCCTCCGCCGCGATCTGCATCGCCGCGATCGCCGCTTCGACATTGCGCGGCACGACGACGCCCACCGGAATCACCTGGTAGATCGATGCGTCCGTCGAATAGCGGGCGCGGCTCGCGGAATCGAAGAGCACCTCGGCGTCGACCTCGCGCGCGAGGCGCGCGCCAAGAGCATGTCGGGTTCGGTCCTCGCCCCGCGCGAAGCGCACGGGTTGCGGGGTCGGAAGGGTCATGAAGGCTTTTACCGGGGTTCGTGCCAAAGGGGTCGAGGCTGCGGCATTATGGACGACAAACAGGGCCCGGCCGCAATGGTGCATACGGGCTTGTTACTCGCGAGGAGCCATTCCATGCCCGCCGGACGCCACTTCCTGCAGATTCCCGGTCCCACCAACGTGCCCGATCGCGTGCTGCGGGCGATCGACCGTCCCACCATCGACCATCGCGGCCCCGAGTTCCAGAAGCTCGGCAAGGAAGTGCTCGAGGGGATCAAGCGGATCTTTCAAACGCGCAATCCGGTGATCATCTATCCCGCATCGGGCACCGGCGCGTGGGAAGCCGCGCTCGTGAACACGCTCTCGCCCGGCGACCGGGTCCTCATGTGCGAGACCGGCCACTTCGCCTCGCTCTGGCAGAAGATGGCGAAGAAGCTCTCCCTGGAAATCGACATGATCCCCGGCGACTGGCGCCACGGCGTCGACGCGGGCGAGATCGAGGCGCGGCTCGCCGCCGACAAGTCCCATGCCATCAAGGCCGTGTGCGTCGTCCACAACGAGACCTCCACCGGCGTCACGAGCCGGATCCCGCTGGTGCGCAAGGCGATCGACAACGCGAAGCATCCAGCGCTCCTCCAGGTCGACACGATCTCGTCGCTGGGCTCGATCGACTACCGCCACGATGAATGGGGCGTGGACGTCACCGTGGGCGGATCGCAGAAAGGGCTCAT
Organism: Burkholderiales bacterium; assembly: GCA_017880705.1. Classification (GTDB taxonomy): domain Bacteria; phylum Pseudomonadota; class Gammaproteobacteria; order Burkholderiales; family Usitatibacteraceae; genus Usitatibacter. The sequence goes on along the minus strand of JADGRS010000314.1, from coordinate 988 downwards.
GCTGCCGCCCGGCCTTTCCTTCAACGCGATATCCGACAAGGCGATCGCCGCCAGCAAGGCGGCGAAGCTCGCGCGCTCGTTCTGGGACTGGAGCGAGATGCTTCCCGCGAACGCGAACGGCTTCTTTCCCTACACGCCCGCGACGAACCTCCTGTACGGACTGCGCGAGGCGATCCACATGCTCGAGGAAGAGGGACTCCCGAACGTGTTCGCCCGCCACGATCGCCATGCCGAGGCCACGCGCCGCGCCGTGCGCGCCTGGGGCCTCGAGGTCCTTTGCCAGGTCCCCGAGGAATACAGCTCGTCCCTCACGGCGGTCCTGATGCCGCCGGGACAGGATGCCGATCGCTTTCGCGCCCTCGTCCTCGAGCATTTCGACATGTCGCTCGGCCAGGGCCTGTCGAAGCTTTCCGGCAAGATCTTCCGCATCGGCCATCTCGGTGACTTCAACGACCTGTCGCTGATGGGCACGCTCGCCGGCGTCGAGATGGGACTCGATATCGCCGCCGTTCCCTTCCGCAAGGGCGGCGCGCAGGCGGCGATGGACTATCTCGCGCAGGCGGCCGCGAAAAAGCAGGCGAACCGCCGCGCCGCCTGAGCCTGATAAAGTATTCGCGTCACCACGATGCGCGGGCCGAGAGCCCGCGCACGAACAATCCCGAGGAGATCCTTCATGTCCGTGTCCCGCCGCCAGTTCGTTGCCGCCGCTTCGACCTCGATTCCCTTCGTGCTCCTGGGAGGCAATGCCCGCGCCCAGGCCGTCACCACCCTGAAGATCTCGCACCAGTTCCCCGGCGGCACCGGAGACGAGGGAGATTTCCGCGATGTCCTGTGCCGCAAGTTCGCGGCCGAGATCGAGAAGCGCACCAAGGGGGCGCTCAAGGCCCAGGTGTACGCGGGATCGTCGCTCATGAAGACCAACGCCCAGTTCTCGGCGATGCGCAAGGGCGCCCTCGACCTCAGCTTCTATCCGCTGCCCTATGCGGGG
>JADGRS010000045.1 GCA_017880705.1 Burkholderiales bacterium | reverse complement strand
GTGCTGGCGGTTAAGCAAACCTGAGTGCGCCGGGATCTTAGTCGGCATGGAGGAGCGACACCCCCTTCCGTCCCGTTTTAAGCTGCCATTCCCCGTGTGTTCATTGAATTTTCGGACTCTTTGACGTATAGTTAGTGAGGTACTGTTGTGTTTTGAGGGTTCTGTCACCCCCTCCCGGCGTGACGGCGAGCCCCGTGCATAATCGGCGAAGCACATCGGTGGGCGAGAGCCCACTTTTTATTTCCACCCGTAATCCGCTGGTGCGCGGCGAGTCCAGGCGGCAGCGAGAGCCTGACGGGCGGTTTGTGCTTGATCGACAGGGGCCGTTTTTTGGACAGGAAGAGACGATGGCAGCCGGGTTGGAAAAGGTTCGAGAGATCGCAGAGCGGGTAGCGCAATCGAGCGGCCTGGAAGTGGTCGATATTGAACTGCTGGGCGGCGGTAAAGTCCGCATGCTCCGCATCTTCATCGACAAGCCGGATGGAGTTACGCACGAGGATTGTTCCAGCTACAGCCGCGAAGTGGGCACGATCTTCCAGAGCAACGCCGCGACCGCGACCATCACGGCGAAGAGCGTGAGGGCGATCGCGCCGCGGCGGATCATCCACGCGACGCCGTTCTCGTAGCGGTCGGTGGTGCGGCTGAACCAGCGGTTGAACGCGTCGAAGACGCGGTTGGAGCGCTTGTGCTCATGCTTGAGGATGATCACGCACAGGCTCGGCGTGAGGGTCAACGCCACGAACCCCGAGATGACCGCGGCCATCGAGATCGTCACCGAGAACTGGCGATAAAGCTCGCCCGTGAGGCCTCCCAGGAACGCGATCGGGATGAAGACGGAGCACAGGACCAGCACGATCGCGACCACGGGGCCCGTCACCTCCTTCATGCCCTTGATGGCCGCCTCGCGCGCGCCCACGCCCTCCTCGTGCATGATGCGCTCGACGTTCTCCAGCACGACGATGGCGTCGTCCACGACGATGCCGATCGACAGCACCATGCCGAAGAGCGTGAGCGTGTTGATCGAATAGCCGAGGAGCTTCAGTCCCGCGAACGTGCCGAGGAGCGCCACCGGCACCGCGGCGAACGGGATCAGCGTCGCGCGCCAGTTCTGCAGGAAGACGAAGATCACGACGAAGACGAGCGCCATCGCCTCCGCGAGCGTGAACATCACCTCGCGGATCGAGACCTCGACGAAGCGCGTTGTGTCGTAGGGCACCGCGTACTCGAGTCCCTGGGGGAAGCGCTGCTTCAGCTCCTCGAGCCGTGTCTTCACCGCCTTCGCGGTATCGAGGGCGTTCGCGCCCGGCTGCAGGAAGATTCCCATCAGCGTCGCGGGGCGCCCGTTGTATTTGCCGATGAAGCTGTAGTCCTTGCCGGCGAGCTCGACGCGAGCGACATCCTTCAGCCGCAACGTGGATCCATCGGGATTCGCGCGAAGAATGATCTCCTCGAACTCCTTCGGCTCGGACAGCCGCCCCTTGGTCGTCACGTTGTAGACCAGCTGCTGGTTCTTGCTGGTCGGCGGCTCGCCCACCTTGCCGGCGGCGAATTGCGCATTCTGTTCGTTCAATGCGTTCGCGATGTCGCCGGGCGAGAGCTTCAGCGTCGCCAGGCGATCGGGGCGGATCCAGATGCGCATCGCGTAGTCCTTCGCGCCGAAGATCTGCACGTTGGTGGTGCCGGGGATGCGCTTCATCTCGTCGAGGACGTTCAACGTCACGTAGTTCGAGATGAAGAGGTCGTCGAAGCGGCCGTCGGGCGAGTGGAACGCGAGCACCTGCAGGAACGCGCTCGATCCCTTCTCGACGGTGACGCCGAGGCGGCGGACCTCGAGCGGAAGCCGGGGCTCGACCTGCTTCACGCGGTTGTTCACGTTGAGGGCGCCCCTGTCGATGTCGGCGCCGATGTTGAACGTGACCTGGATCTGCACCGTTCCGTTGGCCGACGAAGTCGAGCTCATGTAGAGCATGTCCTCGACGCCGTTGATGGCGTTTTCGATCGGAGCGGCGACGGTGGCCTCGAGCGTGGCGGGAGAGGCTCCGGGATAGATCGCCGTCACCGTCACGACGGGCGGCGCGATATCCGGGTATTGCGCGATGGGCAGCACGCGAAGCGCGGCGAGTCCCGCGATCGCAATGAAGATCGAGAGGACCGCCGCGAAGATCGGGCGGTCGATGAAGAAGCGCGAGAACATGGCCGCCCTTTACGCTTTCTTCTCGGGGGCATTGCCGGGCGCGGCGCCGGGAAGGCCGGGCGGGGGCGCGTTCGGATCGCCCACCTGCACCGGGGCGCCCGGGAACACTTTCACCAGCCCGTCGACGATCACCTTGTCGCCCGCGGCCAGTCCCGAGAGAACGATCCAGTCGGTGCCGGACCACTCGCCGAGCGTCACGGGACGGGGCTCGGCCTTGCCGTCCTTGCCGACCACGTACACGAGCTTGCCCTGCGGGCCCTCCATCACCGCGCGTTGCGGCACGGCGATGGCGTTCGGGCGTTGCGCGCCCCTGAGGATCACGCGCACGAATTGCCCGGGGCGCAACTCGGCCGCGGGGTTCGGGACTTCCGCGCGCGCATCGGCGGTGCCGGTCTGGCTGTTCACGCGCACGTCGGTGAAGACGAGCTTGCCCGTGCGCGAGTACATCCGGCCATCCTCGAACTTGAGCGCGACCTCGAAGCGCCCATCCTTCGGGAGCACCAGCTTGCCCGCGGCCGATTCGCGCTTCAGGCCGCCCTGCTCGGATTCCGAGAGCCCGAAATTCACGTAGATCGGATCGACCTGGCTCACGGTGGTGAGCAGGTCCGCTGGACCGGCGATGAGCGTGCCTTCACTCTTCAGCGATCGGCTCGTCAACCCGGTGATCGGCGACTCGACTTTCGTATAGGAGACGTTCAGCCGCGCGGTCGCGAGCCTTCCGCGCGCCGCCTTGAGGTCCGCGTTGGCGACCTCTTCGGCGGAGGCGGCGTCGTCGTAATCCTTCTGCGACGCGGCCTTCGCTTCATAGAGGGGCTTCAGCCGCTTCGCAGTGCGCGTGGCATTGGACAGGCGCGCTTCGGCGGCGGCGACGTCGGCCTCTGCGCTCGCGGCGGCAGCATCGTACGGGGCCGAATCGATGGTAAAGAGCGACTGCCCCGCGTGCACGCTCGCGCCTTCCTCGTAGTTGCGCTTGAGGAGGATCCCGCCCACGCGCGAGCGCACCTCCGCCTCGCGCGAGCCCGCGGTCTGCGCCGGATACTCGAACTCCACGGCCACGGTCGCGGGCTTCACTTCCTTCACCGCGACGAGCGCCGGCGGCATCCCGCCGGCCCCGCCGGGCGGCCCCTTGGGTCCGCAGGCCGCGAGCGATGCGAGGGAAGCGATGAGGAAAGCCACCCGCACCAGGCGGGCATCGAGGATGGGCATGGGAATTCCTTGTTGTTCTTGCGCCGGGGCTTGGGCCTTCGCGATCGCCGGCGTCTTTGACAGGGTGGCGGAAACGGGAGATAATTTACATACAAACACGGATGTATGTCAACACCGTGACCGGGAAGACGGGAAACGATGGCTCGCCGCACCAAGGAAGAGGCCCAGGAAACGCGAAGCCGCATCATCGATGCGGCGGAGCAGGTATTCCACGAGAAGGGCGTGGCCCACGCCTCCCTCGAGGAGATCGCGGTCGCGGCGCAGGTCACGCGCGGCGCGATCTACTGGCACTTCAAGGACAAGGCCGAGCTCTTCGACGCGATGATGCAGCGCGTCGTGCTCCCGGTGCAGGACATGCTCGAGAGCACCGGGTGCTGCGCCGAGGCCAACCCGCTCGAGCTCCTGCGCCGCGCGACGATCGACGTGCTCCTGCGAACCGCGCGCGACCCGCGCACGCAACGCGTCTTCGACATCGCTTACCATAAGTGCGAGTACGTCGGCGACGCCGCCGCGGTGCGCGAGCGCCACGTCGAGAGCCAGCAGGAATGCACCAAGACCATCGAGGCGGGGTTTCGCGCGTGCGTGGCCGCGGGGCAGCTGCCGGCGAGCGTGAATCCCCGGGAGGCGGCGATCGGCACGCTGTCGTTCGTGTCGGGACTCATCGCGAGCTGGGTGCTCGCCCCGAAGAGCTTCTCCCTCGAGCGCCACGCCGAATCGCTGGTGAACACGTTCTTTCGCGGCCTCGCCGCGGTGGCAAAGCCGGCATCCCCGGCCCCCAAGCGGAGTAAGACCCATGCCAAGACGCTCGCGCGACGATGATGAGCCGAACCAGTCCCGCCGCGATTTTCTCGGCGCCTCCGCGGGCGCGCTCGCCGCGCTCGGAACGCCCGCAGCACCCGCGGCCGCGGCCGCCCCGATGAAGGCGTTCGCGTTCGAGGAGGCGACGCTCGCCGACCTCGGCGCGCGCATGGCTTCCGGCGAGCTCACCGCCACCGCCCTCGCGGGCGCGTATCTCGACCGCATTCGCGAGATCGACCAGTCGGGGCCCGCGCTTCGCGCGGTGATCGAGGTGAATCCCGATGCCTTCGCGATCGCGCAGTCCCTCGACCGCGAGCGCAAGGCCGGTCGCGTGCGGGGTCCGCTGCACGGAATCGCGGTGCTCGTGAAGGACAACATCGCGAGCGGCGACAAGATGAGCACCAGCGCGGGCTCGCTCGCGCTGGACGGCGTGCGCACCGCGCACGATGCGCCGGTCGTGGCGCGCCTGCGCGAGGCGGGCGCCGTGCTGCTCGGCAAGACGAACCTCTCGGAGTGGGCCAACTTCCGCTCATCGAACTCGCTCTCGGGATGGAGCAGCCGCGGCGGCCAGACGCTCAATCCCTATGCCTACGAGCGCTCGCCGAGCGGCTCGAGCTCGGGCTCCGGCGCGGCGGTCGCGGCGAATCTCTGCGCGGTGGCGATCGGCACCGAGACCGACGGCTCGATCACTTCGCCCAGCGCGTGCAACAGCCTCGTCGGCTTGAAGCCCACGCTGGGATTCGTGAGCCGCACCGGTATCGTCCCCATCGCCCACAGCCAGGACACCGCGGGGCCCATGGCGCGCTCGGTCGCCGATTGCGCCCTGCTCATGAGCGCCATCGCGGGCGCCGATCCTCTCGACGGCGCGACGCTGGAGAAGGGCATGCCGCGCGACCTCGACTTCACGCGGCACCTCGGGCGAGCGGACCTGAAGGGCGTGCGCCTCGGCGTGGGTCGCCAATATTTCGGCGCCAACGAGAAGGCCGATCGCCTGATCGAGGCGGCGATCGCCGCGCTGAAGGATCTCGGAGCGCAGCTGGTCGACGTCGAGATTCCCTCCTTCGGCAAGGTCGACGAAGCGGAGTTCGAGGTGCTGCTCTTCGAGTTCAAGGCGGACCTGGGCCGATTCTTCGCGCGACACATGCCCGACGGGCCGATGAAATCGCTCGCCGACGTGATCGAGTTCAACGCACGCAATGCCGAGCGCACCATGCCGATCTTCGGGCAGGACCTGCTCGTCAAGGCCCAAGAGAAGGGCCCGCTCACGGACCGCAAGTATCTCGCGGCGCTAGCCAAGTGCCGGAAGCTCTCGCGCGCCGAGGGCATCGACGCGGCGCTCAAGAAGCACCGCGTGCAGGCGATCGTGGCGCTCACCTCTCCGCCGCCGTGGATTCGCGATCCCGTGAACGGCGACTCGTCGCGCGGCGGCTGCACGACGTTCCCGGCGGTCGCGGGCTATCCGCACGTCACCGTTCCCGCGGGCTACGTCGCGGGCCTGCCCGTCGGCGTGTCGTTCTTCGGCGCGCGCTGGAGCGACGCGAAGCTCCTCGGCCTCGCCCACGCGTACGAGCAGGCGATGCGCCACCGCAAGGCTCCCCAACTCGCCTAGGCCGACCGGCCCGCCTAGTCCGCCTTCTCGCAGATGAGGGCCAGCACGTTGCCCTCGGTGTCGTCGAAGAACGCGATCCACACCTCGCGGCCCGGCATCCTCGCGGCGAGGTGCGGCTGCCCCGGGTGGAACTTCACGCCGCGGCCCTTCAGCTCGACGTACGCCGCGTCGATGTCGTCGACGCCGAAATAGATGATCGAGGTCGCGTGGGCGAGCTCGGGCTTCTCCGCGACGCCCACCAGCAGGCGAATGCCGCCGCAATCGAAGAAGCTCATCCGCGGCGGCGCGTCGAACAGGTGCTTGATGCGCAGGCTGTCGCGGTAGAAGGCGGTCGCGCGCGGCAGGTCGCGGGCATTGATGGAAATCTGCTTGATCGCGGAGAGGCTGGTCATGGGGCACCTCGGCAAGGAGTTGATGAAAGTATCCCGGTTTGCTACGATCTACATCGTTAGCCCTGCTAACTGTTAGCTAGGCTAACTAATCGGGAGGCCGCTGTCAATGCCATCCAGGACCCAGGACGACGACACCACCATCGAACGCTTCCACCACCTGGCGATCGTGATGCTGCGCGGCATGCGGCGCGTGGACGAGGCGGCGGGCTTCACGGGACCGCGCGCTTCGGCGCTCGCGGTGCTGGTCTTCGGCGGAGCGCAGTCCCTCGGCGACCTCGCCCGTGCCGAGGGCGTGAAGCCGCCCACGATGTCGCGCCTCGTGAAGGCGATGCAGGCCGAGGGCCTGGTCGAGTCGGTCACCGCCGAGCACGACCAGCGCCAGGTCCGCATCGCCGCGAGCGCCCAGGGGCGGCAGCTCCTCATGAAGGGGCGTCGGCGAAGGATCGAGGCGCTCGCGAAACTCCTCGCGGGCGCGACGCCGCGGGAGAAGGCCGCGCTCGCGACCGTGGTCGAGCTTCTCGAGCGCGCGCTTTCCGGAAAGCGCGCCCCTGGATGATCGTCTAGGATATTGCACGATGACGCCCCTCTACTTCGACGACCTTCCCGTCGGCGCGCGATTCACCAGCGCCACCAAGCAGGTGACCGCGCCCGAGATCAAGGCCTTCGCGCGCGACTTCGACCCGCAGCCGTTCCACCTCGACGAGGAGGCGGCGAAGGCGACGCTCTTCAAGGGCCTCGCCGCGAGCGGCTGGCACACCATGGCGATGACGATGCGCCTCATGGTCGACGGCGGCGCGCCGATCGCGGGCGGCATCGTCGGCGCGGGCGGCGAGATCAGCTGGCCCATGCCCACCCGGCCGGGCGACGTGCTCCGCGTCGTGAGCGAAGTGATCCAGGCGACGCCGTCGCGCTCGCGCCCCGACCGCGGCATGGTGACCATGAGGAGCGAGACCCTCAACCAGAACGGCGAGATCGTGCAGGTGCTGATCGCGAAGCTCGTCGTCCCGAAGAAGCCCGTCGCCTAACCCTTGCGGCGCGAGTGCGTGGTCAGCACTTCGAGCACGCGCCGTCCCTCGATGCCGGTCACCTCGACCTGCGCCACCGCGGTCTCGCGGCCGCGATGCGTGAGCTTCGCCTTCGCGTGCAGCGTGGGGCCCTCGCCGGGACTCACGAAGCACGCGGTGACGCTGGTGAGCGCCCAGCTCGATGGCAAGGCGGCCATCGCCGTCGTCGCGCCCAGGCCGACGAGAAGCCCGCCCTGCGCATGCCCCACGCGATTGCCGACGTGCGCGCCGTTCTTCATCACGCTGGTCGCGCCGGCGGCGGTTCGACGCGGCTCGTATCCCCAGAAGCGATCGATGAACGCGCCCTTGCGCCTGCCCGAGGCGAGCGCCGCATCGGCATGGCGCAGGATCTCGAGCTCGCCGGGATCGAGGTCTTCCTCCGCGAGCGGCTTCGCGATGCGCTCGCGTTCCATCACCACCGGATGCATGGTGACGCCCGGCGGCGGCGCGAGCGCCATGAAGGAGCCCGTTCCGAAGCACGCGTGCTTCCCGCCCGCGTCGATCGCGAAGCGCGCCATTCCCTGGCGCGCGGCCGCGCCCTCGACGAAGCCCTCGAAGACACCGCGGCTCTCCAGCCGGCCCTCGAGGCGCGCGCCCGTGAAGCGAAGGTGCATGCTCACCGTCGCGAGACGCGTCGAATCCGATCCGATTGCGGCGCGCACGCCCGTGGCGAGCGCGATGTCCGCGAGCATCGCGACGGCTCCCAGGCTCACCTGCCCATCGGCGTCGATGCAATGGTCTCCCGGCTCGAGCGAGATGCGCGCATCGTCGGCCGCGACCTTGTCGTAGGAGACTCGCAGGAAGTTGCCGGCGAAGTGGAATCCCGGCGCGCGGTTCAGCGCGATGCCGCTCAGCACTCGTTCACGGATGTTCATGCGCGGATTATCGCAATTCGCCGGCGTCGGCGACACAGCGGCAAGTTCGAGTGTCAAGGCCTCTCAATCAAACCCTGGCGCGGAAGGGTTGCGGTTCTCAGGGGGCGCTCGGGCCGGATGCAAAGGTGCGCAAGGATTTTCGAGCGCAAATCGCAAGAAGCGAAATCCCCCGAAGAGAGGCCAAGATCCCCCGGCTCGAGAAGAACCGCCCCTTCCACGCCTGGTCGATCACCGCGATACTGGTTTCTGGACACGGCCTTCGAGGACCGAGTGGCTCGCGCGCATGAAGGCCTACAGCGAGACGAGGCGGAGGATCGCGGCATTTTCTTGAGCTCAAAGAAGGGCCCGTTGCAGGGGTGGTAAATCGAGGTCCGGAGGGTCCACTTCAAGCCCCTTTGCGACGCTAGGCAACTGATCCGCTTGATGTATAATTCCCATCGCAGTGATCAGGAATCGGTAAGCAGTAACTCCAGTACCCGCCGGCAAAACCGGCGCTTCACTTCAGTTCCCGCCTTGCTTTTCCTTTTTGTCGCTGGCCCCGAGCCCCGAGGGAATGACGGGGATTCAATCTGAAAGGAAACAGCAATGAGCACCGGAATCGTGAAGTGGTTCAATGACTCCAAGGGTTTTGGCTTCATCAAACCCGATGGCGGCGGCGAGGACCTCTTCGCCCATTTCTCCGAGATCCAGGGCAACGGATTCAAGACCCTCAAGGAAAACCAGAAGGTCGAATTCGAAACCAAGGATGGCCCCAAGGGCAAGCAGGCCGTGCAGATCAAGCCCATCGCCTGAGCTCCACCGCAGCATGCGCCAAAGAACGGCAGCCATCGGCTGCCGTTTTCGTTTGGAAGAACATGAAGAAACTCGCTGATACGCCGATCTCCGTCCTCGACCTCGCCACCTATCCGCAGGGAGGCACGATCGCGCACGCATTGCAGACCTCGCGCGAGCTCGCGCAGGGAGCGGAACGCTGGGGATACAAGCGCTACTGGGTGGCCGAGCATCACAACCTCGAGGGCGTCGCGAGCTCGGCGACGGTCGTCATCATGAGTTACCTCGCGGACCATACGAAGACGATCCGCATCGGCTCGGGCGGCATCATGTTGCCGAACCACGCGCCGCTCGTTGTGGCGGAGCAGATCGGCACGCTCGAGACGCTGCATCCGGGCCGCATCGACCTCGGATTGGGCCGCGCCCCCGGCACCGACCAGGTCACGATGCGCGCGCTGCGCCGCGGCGGTCGCGGCGAGGAGTTCGACGTGCAGGTGGCGGAGCTGCTTTCCTATTTCGCGCCGGCGCAACCCCAGCAGGCGGTTAAGGCGATTCCCGGCGCCGGCATCGACGTCCCGGTGTGGATCCTCGGCTCGAGCCTGTGGAGCGCGCATTTCGCCGCGGCGATCGGGCGACCCTACGCCTTCGCATCGCACTTCGCGCCCGGCGACTTGATGGAAGCCCTCGAGATCTATCGCAACGAGTTCAAGCCGTCGAAGCAGCTCGACAAGCCTCACGTGATGGTCGGCGTGCCCGCGCTCGCCGCCGATACCGACGAGAAAGCCGAGTTCCTCGCGACCAGCATGTACCAGCGCTTCCTCGGCATCATCCGCAACACCCGCGCGCCGCTGCCTCCTCCCGTGGAGAACATGGACGCGCTGTGGTCGCCGGGCGAGCGCATGGCAGTGGCCGAGCGCATGACGCTGATGGTCGTGGGCGGCCCCGAGCGAGTCGCCGCGAGCCTGCAGGAGATCGTCCGCGCCACCGACGCCGACGAGCTCATCGTCTCCTCCGACGCGTTCATGCGCGAAGATCGCCTGCGCTCGTACGAGATCATCGCCCGGGCAGCTGGAAAATCCGTGTCAGGTACGAATTAAGAAATGTGTACCTGACACGAATTTCGGTTAGCGATACCCCGCGGCCTGGAGCTCGAAGAGCTCGGCATAGCGCCCGCCCTGGGCTAGCAGCGCCTCGTGGGTTCCGACCGCTTCCACGCGTCCGTCGCCGAGGACCACGATGCGGTCGGCCATGCGCACGCTCGAGAAGCGGTGCGAGATCAGGACCGCGGTCTTTCCCGCCGAGAGCTCCTTGAAGCGCTGGAACACCTCGAACTCCGCGCGCGCATCGAGCGCGGCGGTCGGCTCGTCGAGGATCAGCACTTGGGCGTCGCGCATGTACGCGCGCGCGATCGCGATCTTCTGCCACTCGCCGCCGGACAGGTCGATGCCCGTCTTGAAGCGCTTGCCGATCAGCTGCTCGTAGCCCTGAGGCAGCTTCGCGATGACCTCGTCGGCGAGGCTGCGCTGCGCCGCCTTCACCACGCGCTCGCGATCGGCGCGCGCCTCGATCAATCCCACGGCGATGTTGTCGGCGGCCGAAAGATGGAAGCGCACGAAGTCCTGGAAGATCACGCCGATGTTGCGACGCAGCTCGGCAAGGTCGTACTCCTTCAGGTCGTGGCCGTCGAGGAGGATGCGCCCCTCGTCGGGATCGTAGAGCCGCGCGAGGAGCTTCACGAGAGTGGTCTTGCCCGCGCCGTTCTCGCCGACGAGCGCCAGCACCTCGCCTGCGCGCAGCTGGAACGAGAGGTTGCGCACCGCCCATCGCTCGGCGCCCGGATAGCGGAAGCCCACGTCCTCGAAGGTGAAGCCTTCGCGAATGGGATTCGGGAAAGGACGTGGATTCTCGGGCGAGACGATCTCGGGTTCGATCTCGAAGAACGAGAAGAGGTCGTCGAGGTAGAGAGCCTGTCCCGCGACGCTCGAAAAGCCCGTCAGCAGCTGCTCGAGGAGCCCCCGCAAGCGAAGGAACGAGCCCGCGAGGAACGTGAGGTTGCCGATGCTGAATTCCCCGAGGAGCGTGCGCCACACGATGTACGCGTAGGCGAAGTAGTACGCGATGGTGCTGATCGCGGTGAGGACGCTTCCCCACGCCGCGCGGCGCACCGCGATCACGCGATTCGCGCGGAAGAAGCTCACGGCGAGCTCGAGGTAGCGATCGATGAGGAAGCGGTGGAGGCCGAAGATCTTCACCTCCTTCGCGGTCTCCGCGCTCGCGGCGACCTGGCGCACGTAGTCGAGCTCGCGCCGCTCGGGCGCGCGGTGGTAGTTCATCCAGTACAACTGCGCGTTGAAGTGCGCCTCGCCGATGAACGCGGGAATGAGCGCGACCGCGAGGAGCGCGATCAGCCACGGCGCGTACACGAGCAGTCCCGTGGCGAGGCTCGCGATGGTCACGAGATCCTGCGCCTGGCCGAAGAGCTGGCTCATGAGCCCGGTGCGCCCCGCGGCCTGGGCCCGCGCGCGCTCGAGCCGATCTTGAAATTCGCTGTCCTCGAAATCCTCGAGGTCGAGCCGTGCCGCGTGCTCCATCAATCGCATGCTCGTCTCGGTGCTGATCTTCTCCGAGAGGAGCGAATCGAGGAGCGAGATGCCGCGCCCGAGGAGATCGGAGACCACGCCGAGGGCGAACTCGAGGGCGAGTAGGAGCGCGATGCGATCGAGCATGCCGCTCGCGAGCCACTCGCCGAACGTCGTGCCCGGAGAAGGCGCGTGAGTGAGGCGCACGACCTCGTCGATGATCTTCGCGGCTACATACAACGCGGCCACGGGAATCAACGCGCGCAGCAGGCGAAGCGACGCCTGCGCGGCGGAAATGCCGGGGCTCGTCTGCCACACGAGCTTCAGGAAGGGCGGCAGGTTGCGCAGCGCGCCGAGTCGCTCGCGCAGGGTCTGCGGAGGAGGTGGTGGTGGAGGCACGCTCGATGTTACCCCGGGAGCGGTCGTTCCCGGCGCCGGACGCGACGCCAGCGGTGATGCGGAGCAGGACCGCGTTCGACTACGCGATCAACAGATCGACGGGGCGCGCGGTCGCAGCGCGCGCCCCGCGGAGGATCAGGGCTTCACTTCTTCTTATTGAATGCAGCGCACCAGCCCGACGGCGCGATGTCGCCCGCGACCAGACCGCATGCCTTTGGCGGTTGCCAATACACGCATGCATCGCATTGCTGGCCGTCTTTCGGCGTGTCCTGGTACTTCATGTCGGCCTTGGAGAGTTTCTGTTGCGCCAGCGCCTCGCGAATGGGTATCACGCCGGCAGCCATCGCGACCCCGGTGATCGTCGCGGCGTTCCGGCAGAAGACGCGTCTCGTCACTTTCGATTTCTCATGCATGGCAAATGCCTCCTTGGTGGTCGTAAAAGGAAAGGATCCGAGCCCTTCGGATCGTAATACAGCTTTGGCCGGCAGCACAGACCATGGCGTGTCAGAACATGCCTCCGGGTTCGATGATCTTGGTGACGCCCCGCACCACGATCTCTTCGTACGCGAACGAGCCCGTGGCGGCCTTCTCGTGACAATCGTTGCAATTCGTCAGGTCCTTGATCCCCGTTTGGGGAAGCAGCTTGCGCACGACCAGGTGGCGCTGCCGCATCAGCGGCAATGCCGTGATGCGAACCGGCGTGACGTCGTCGCGAAGCAGGTAGAGGATTGCGCCGGCGCCACGATATTCCGAGCGATCCGCAGACTCCGAGACGAGGTATTGCTCGATCCGGCGGGCGTCATCCGGGACCAGCGAGAGCGCTTCTCCGAAATGATCGTCGGACCTGGCCATCAATGCATGCCACG
>JADGRS010000313.1 GCA_017880705.1 Burkholderiales bacterium | reverse complement strand
ACGCGCTGCTCGGCCACTGCACGACCGTCTGGCTGCAGGCCTCGCCCGAGGAGCACATGGCGCGTGTCGCCGCGCAGGGCGACACCCGGCCGATGGCGCAGAGTCGCGAGGCGATGGCCGACCTGCGCCGGATCCTCGTCGGCCGCGCCGCCTTCTACGCCAAGGCCGACGCGACCTTCGACACGTCGGGCCGAAGCGAGGCGGAGAGCTTCGCCGGCCTGTTCGCCCTGGTCGGCGAGCTGCTCGCCCGCGCCGCCCGGTCCACGCCGGCGGAGCGTCCGGGCAAGGCAGGAGGCCGTGTGCAGCAAACTGCAGCTTCGGCCTGACGTCTTCCGTCGATGTGCATTATGATGCCGCTTTGCGCGGTCTCTCGCACTGTTTCTGAACGGAGTTTCGATCCATGGACACCCCCGCTTCCGCGCCCCGCGTCGACTATCGCACCGAGCCTTCGCAGTACCGCCACTGGAAGCTCTCGGCCGAAGGCGCGCTCGCCCGGTTGACCCTCGACGTCGCCGAGGACGCGGGCATCCGTCCCGGCTACAAGCTCAAGCTCAACAGCTACGACCTCGGCGTCGACGTCGAGTTCGCCGATGCGCTCAACCGCATCCGCTTCGAGCATCCGCAGGTGCGCTCGGTGATCGTCACCAGTGGCAAGGACCGCGTCTTCTGCTCGGGCGCCAACATCTTCATGCTCGGCGTCTCGAGCCACGCCTGGAAGGTGAACTTCTGCAAGTTCACCAACGAGACCCGAAACGGCATCGAGGACACGTCGAAGCACTCCGGCGTCAAGTTCGTCGCCGCCGTCAACGGCGCCTGCGCCGGCGGCGGCTACGAGCTCGCGCTGGCGTGCGACGAGATCGTCCTCGTCGACGATCGCTCGTCGTCGGTCTCGCTGCCCGAAGTGCCCTTGCTCGGCGTCCTGCCGGGCACCGGCGGCCTGACGCGCGTGACCGACAAGCGCAAGGTGCGCCACGACCTGGCGGACATCTTCTGCACCAGCGTCGAGGGCGTCCGCGGCCAGCGCGCGGTCGACTGGCGCCTCGTCGATTCGATCGCCAAGCCGGCGCAGTTCGCCGCCGCCGTGCACGAGCGCGCCGAAAAGCTCGGCGCGGCGAGCCCGCGGCCCGCGGAGGCGAAGGGCGTCGCGCTGCCGCGCCTCGAGCGCGAAGAGAGCGAGAACGCCATCCGCTACGAGCACGTCGCGATCGAGATCGACCGCGCTCGCCGCACGGCGACGATCGTCGTCAAGGCGCCGGCCGCGGCGCAGCCCGTCGACATCGGCGCGATCGAGGCCGCGGGCGCCTCGTGGTGGCCGCTCGCGATGGCGCGCCAGCTCGACGACGCGATCCTCAACCTGCGCACCAACGAGCTCGCCATCGGCACGTGGATCCTCAAGACCGAGGGAGACACGGCGAAGGTGCTCGCATGCGACGCGGCGCTCGCGAAGCACGGGGACCATGGCTTCGTGCGCGAGGTGACGGGCTTCCTGCGGCGCACCCTCGCGCGCCTCGACGTCTCGTCGCGGACGCTCTTCGCGCTCGTCGAGCCCGGCTCGTGCTTCGCGGGCACGCTCGCCGAGCTCGCCTTCGCCGCGGATCGCATCTACATGCTCGATCCCGACGATCCGGCGCGCGCGCCGAATCTTTCTCTCTCGGAGCGCAACTTCGGCGCCTATCCCATGGTGAACGGGCAATCGCGCCTGGCGCGGCGTTTCCACGGAGGCGCGGAGATCGAAGCGGCGCGCGCCGCGATCGGCCGCCCGCTGGATGCGAAGGAGGCCAGCGCCCTCGGCCTGGTGACCTCCGCTCCCGACGACATCGACTGGGCCGACGAGATCCGCATCGCCCTCGAGGAACGTGCCTCGCTTTCGCCCGATGCGCTCACGGGCCTCGAAGCGAACCTGCGCTTCGGCGGCGCCGAATCCATGGAGACGCGCATCTTCGGGCGCCTCGCCGCGTGGCAGAACTGGATCTTCGGGCGGCCCAACGCGGTCGGCGACAAGGGCGCGCTCAAGGTCTATGGCAAGGGCGAGAAGGCCGCCTTCGACTGGGACCGCGTATGACGGCCATCGACTACAACGAGAAGATCCCGAACAACGTGGACCTCGCGAGCGACCGCACGCTGCAACGCGCCCTCGAGCAGTGGCAGCCGAACTTCGTCGACTGGTGGCGCGAGATGGGGCCCGAGGGTTCGCACGGCTTCGACGTGTACCTGCGCACCGCCACGAGCGTCGACCCGGAGGGCTGGGCCCACTTCGACTACGTGAAGATGCCGGACTATCGCTGGGGCATCTTCCTCGCGCCGGAATCGCCGCGGCGCAAGATCCACTTCGGCGACCACCTCGGCGAGGACGCCTGGCAGGAGGTGCCGGGCGAGCACCGCGCCAACCTGCGCCGCATCATCGTGACCCAGGGCGACACCGAGCCCGCGTCGGTCGAGCAGCAGCGTCACCTCGGGCTCACCGCGCCGTCGATGTACGACCTTCGCAACCTTTTCCAGATCAACGTCGAGGAAGGCCGCCACCTGTGGGCCATGGTGTACCTGCTGCACCGCCACTTCGGGCGCGACGGCCGCGAGGAGGCCGAGGCGCTGCTGCACCGGCGATCGGGCGATGTCGACAACCCCCGCATCCTGGGCGCCTTCAACGAGCGCACGCCGGATTGGCTCGCCTTCTTCATGTTCACGCACTTCACCGACCGCGACGGCAAGTTCCAGCTGAAGGCGCTCGCCGAGTCGAGCTTCGATCCCCTCGCGCGCACGACGAGGTTCATGCTGACCGAGGAGGCGCATCACATGTTCGTCGGCGAGGCGGGCGTGTCGCGCGTGCTCCAGCGCACCTGCGAAGTGATGAACGAGCTGCGCACCGACGATCCCGCGCGGCTGCGCGCCGCGGGGGTGATCGACTTGCCGACGGTGCAGCGCTATCTCAACTTCCACTACAGCGTGACGCTGGACCTCTTCGGCGCCGACGAGTCGAGCAATGCCGCGACCTTCTACGCGACGGGCATCAAGGGCCGCTTCGACGAGGCGAAGCACGACGACGACCATCGGCTGCGCGGCGACTCGTACGAGATCCTCGACGTGAAGGACGGGCGCCTGGCGCCACGCCGCGTGCCGATGCTGAACGCGCTGAACGAGGTGCTGCGCGACGACTTCGTCCGCGACTCCGTGGGCGGCATCGAGCGCTGGAACAAGAGGATCGAGAAGACGGGCGTCGCCTTTCGCCTCGCGTTGCCCCACAAGGCATTCCATCGCCGCATCGGCACGCTCGCCAACGTGAGCGTCTCTCCCGAGGGCGAGGTCCTCACGCGCGCGCAGTGGACGGCGAATGCCGACCGATGGCTTCCCACCGAGGGTGATCGCGCGTTCGTCGCCTCCCTCATGGGGCGAGTGGTCGAGCCGGGCCGCTTCGCGGGATGGATCGCGCCGCCCGCCATCGGCATCGATCGCCACCCCATCGACTTCGAGTACGTGCGGTTCGGCTGATGGCGGCCCTGCGCATCCAACGCGCCTCGGGCGTGCTGCGCATCGACATGGCGCGTCCCCAGGTGCTCAACGCATTCGACGAGGCGATGATCGCGGAGCTCGACGAGGCCTTCGCGATTCATGGCTCCGATCCGGATGTGCGCGTCATCGTCCTCGGGGGGCAGGGGAAGGCCTTCTCCGCGGGCGCCGACCTCGGATGGATGAAGCGCCAGAGCGAGGCGAGCGCCGAAGCCAATCTCGAGGATGCGCGCCGCTTCGCGGGGATGCTGCGGCGCATCTCCGAGTGCCCCAGGCCCACGGTCGCGCGCGTGCAGGGCGTCGCGATGGGCGGAGGCGTGGGCCTGGTGTGCGCATGCGACTTCGCGATAGCGGATGCCGAAGCGCGCTTCGCCGTGACCGAAGCGCGCTTCGGCCTCGCCGCTTCGGTGATCGGGCCCTACCTCATCGCCGCGGTCGGGCGAAGACAGGCGCGGCGGCTCGCCATGAGCACCGCCCAGATCGGCGCGGCGGAGGCGCTCGCGATCGGCCTCGTGCATGAAGTCGCGCCGCCGGAGCGGCTCGATCAGGCGTTGGAAGGTCTCGCGACGCAGCTTCGCGCGAGCGGTCCGCGCGCCATCGCCGAGATCAAGGCGCTCTATGGGCGGCTCGCGCCCGCTCCGGTGACCGAGGAGACGCTCGAGCTCACGGCCCAGACCATCGCGCGCATCCGCCACACCGACGAGGCGCGCGAGGGCT
>JADGRS010000044.1 GCA_017880705.1 Burkholderiales bacterium | reverse complement strand
GAACACGCTCCTCGCGAAGCTCGAGGGAAACAATCCCGCGGGTTCGGTGAAGGATCGCCCCGCGCTCTCGATGGTGATGGGCGCCGAGCGCCGCGGCGAGATCAAGCCCGGCGACACCTTGATCGAGGCCACCAGCGGCAACACCGGCATCGCGCTGGCGATGGTGGCGGCGATGCGCGGCTATCGGATGATCCTGGTGATGCCCGAGCACCTGTCGATCGAGCGCCGCCAGACGATGGCCGCATTCGGCGCGCAGTTCGTGCTCACGCCGGAGAAGGGCGGCATGGAGCTCGCGCGCGACACGGCCGAACGCATGCGCGACGCGAAGGAAGGGGTGATCCTCGACCAGTTCGCGAACCCCGATAACCCGCTCGCGCACTACACGGGCACGGGGCCGGAAATCTGGCGCGACACCGGGGGCAAGATCACGCACTTCGTGGCGACGATGGGCACCACGGGAACGATCATGGGATGCTCGCGCTTCCTCAAGGAGAAAAATCCCGCGATCCAGGTGGTTGGCGTGCAGCCCGCGCCCGGCGCGCAGGTCCCCGGAATCCGCAAGTGGCCCGAGGCATACCTGCCGAAGATCTTCGATCGCGCGCGCGTCGATCGCGTGATCGAGGTGACGCAGCAGGAGAGCGAGGAGATGACGCGGCGCCTCGCGCGCGAAGAAGGCATCTTCGCGGGCATCTCGTCGGGCGGCGGCCTCGCCGCGGCCTTGCGCGTCTGCGCCGAAGCGCGCGACGCGGTCATCGTCCACGTCGTTTGCGACCGCGGCGACCGCTACCTCTCCACGGGCGTCTTTCCCGCCTGATGGCGCCGATCCTCGTCTTCGACATCGAGACCATTCCCGACGCGGCGGGGCTGCGCAAGCTCTGGGATCTCGATGCGGGCGTGAGCGACGCGGCCGTGGTCGACCTCGTCTCCCAGCGCCGGCGCCAGGCCACGGGCAACGACTTCCTGCCCGCGCACCTGCAGAAGGTGGTCGCCATCTCGTGCGCGTTGCGGGACCGCGATTCGGTGCGCGTGTGGTCCCTCGGCTCCGCGCAGGATGCGGAGCGCGACATCGTGCAACGCTTCTTCGACGGGATCGAGCGCTATACGCCGCAGCTCGTCTCGTGGAACGGCAGCGGGTTCGACCTGCCGGTCCTGCACTATCGCGCGCTGGTCCACGGCATTCCCGGCGGCTCCTACTGGGACATGGGAGAGAACGATCGCGAGTTCAAGTTCAACAACTACATCTCGCGATTCCACACGCGCCACACCGATCTCATGGACGTGCTCGCGGGCTACCAGAACCGCGCGTGGGCGCCGCTGGACGAGATCGCGCAGCTCTGCGGCCTGCCCGGCAAGCTCGGCATGGACGGCTCGCAGGTGTATTCCGCATGGCAACGCGGCGAGATTGAGGCGATCCGCAACTATTGCGAGACCGACGTGGCGAACACCTATCTCCTCTTTCTGCGCTTCCAGTTGATCCGCGGTATTCTCGATGCGGACGCGCACGCGAAGGAGGTCGAGGCGTTCCGCGCCTTCCTCGCGTCCCAGGACGCCCCGCACTGGAAGGAATTTGCCGCCGCGTGGAAATAATTGATGTCAGGTACGCATTTCGGCGGTGAGAGCCGCCGGGGCCCGCGTGCGTCCGAAATGTGTACCTGACACCAATTATTTCCGGAACGGGTTGCGGTCGTTGAGCTCGTCCACGTAAGCGGAGATCCGGGCGCCCTCCTCGCCGAGGAACTCGTCCACGGCGCGGTTGAACGCGGGGTGCGCGAGCCAATGGAAGGAGCGCGTCGCTTCGGGCAGGAAGCCGCGCGCGTGCTTGTGCTCGCCCTGCGCGCCGCCTTCGAAGAGCGCGATGCCTTGCTCGATGCAGAACTCGATCGCCTGGTAGTAGCACGCCTCGAAGTGCAGGCCCGGGACGTATTCGACGCTTCCCCAGTAGCGGCCATAGAGCGCGTGGGGGCCGAAGAGATCGAGCGCGGCCGCGATCGGCTTTGCCTCGCGCTCGGCGATCACCAGCAACACGTTGTCGGGCATCCTCTCGCCGATCATCCCGAAGAATTCCCGCGTGAGGTAGGGTGTCGAGCGATGCTCGCGGTAGGTGCGCCGGTAACACGACGCGAAGAAGTCCCAATCGGCCGCGCTCGCCTCCCGCCCGGAGATGCGCCGCAGCGTGACTCCGGCGTTCGCGACGCGCTTGCGCTCCTGGCGGATCTTCTTGCGCTTGTCGTGCGACAGCGCGGCGAGGAAGGCCTCGAAATCCGCGTACCCGTCGTTGCGCCAGTGGAACTGGATCCCGGCGCGCTCGAGCAGCCCCGCCGAGCGAAACGCGGCCGCATCCTCGTCGCGCGGAAACAGGACGTGAAGCGACGAAAGGCCGGCGTCGCGCGCAAGATCCAGCACGGCGCGCGCGAGGCGTGCGCGCATCGCGGGGGTGGCCGCGAGGAGGCGCGGCCCGGTGGCGGGAGTGAACGGCACCGCGCAGAGCAGCTTCGGATAGTAGGCAAGCCCGTGGCGCTCGTACGCCTCGGCCCATCCCCAATCGAATACGTACTCGCCGTAGGAGTGCGATTTCACGTACAGCGGCGTCGCCCCGACGAGGCGCTCGCCCTGCCACGCCGAAACGTACTGCGGGCTCCACCCGGTGCGCGTCGTCGCGCACCCGGAGCGATGCAGGGAATCGAGGAACGCGTAGGCGACGGTGGGATTGCCTCCGGCGAGCGCGTCCCAGTCCGCGGGAACCACACCCTCGAGGGAGTCGAGGATGCGAAGAGTCTCGGGCACGGGCGGGGTTCTATAATGGCGTCCGGTCAATTCTATCCGTCGGTCGAGGCCCGCCGTTCCCATGAAGATCGCCGTCGCGCAGATCAACACCACGGTCGGCGATTTCGAGGGCAATGCGGCGAAGATCCGCCGGGCCGTGGATGCGGCACGCGCGGGCGGCGCGAAGCTCATCGTCACGCCCGAGATGTCGCTCTCGGGCTATCCCGCGGAGGACCTGTGGCTGCGTGACGACTTCTGCGACGCCTGCGTCGCCGAGCTCATGAAGCTCGCGCCCTATTGCCTCGACGTCGCGGTGATCGTGGGCTACCCGCATCGCGAGGGGCGCACGCGCTACAACGCCGCGGCGCTCATGCGCGGGGGCCGCATCGAGCAGTTCTATTTCAAGCAGAGGCTTCCCAACTACAAGGTCTTCGACGAGAAACGCTATTTCGAGCTCGGCAACCGCCCGTGCGTGTTCGACGTCGACGGCCGCAAGGTGGGCCTGACGATCTGCGAGGACCTGTGGTTTCCCGAGCCCGCGGCGCAGGCCAAGGCGGCGGGGGCGCAGATCCTCGTCTCGATCAACGCCTCGCCTTTCCATCGCGCGCAACAGGCCGAGCGCTACCAGCGCATGGGCGCGCGCGTGAAGGAGACCGGCCTGCCGCTCCTCTACGTTCACGGCGTCGGCGGCCAGGACGAGATCGTCTTCGACGGGGCCTCGTTCGCGCTCGACGCCGAGGGAATGCTCAGCTACCAGGCGGAGTCCTTCCGCGAGGCGATCGAGATCGTCGAGCTCGAGGGCGAGGCGATCCGCGGCGCGAAGGCGCCGCCGCTCACGGAGGAAGAGACCATCTACCGCGCGCTGGTGACGGGCACCGCGGACTACGTGAACAAGAACGGTTTCCCTGGCGTGATTCTCGGGCTTTCGGGCGGAATCGATTCGGCATTGGTGCTCGCGGTGTGCGTCGACGCCCTCGGGGCCGGTCGCGTTCACGCGGTGATGATGCCTTCCGTGTACACCGCGTCGATGAGCCTCGAGGACGCGCGCGAGATGGCGCGGGTGCACGGCGTGAAGTACACCGAGATCGCAATCGGCCCGGTGTTCGACGCGTTCTGCGCGCAGCTCGCGCCGTCGTTCGCGGGCGAGGGCGCCGACAAGACCGAGGAAAACCTCCAGTCGAGAGTGCGCGGCACGCTCCTCATGGCGCTCTCCAACAAGCACGGCGCGATCGTCGTCACCACCGGCAACAAGAGCGAGATGGCGACGGGCTATTGCACGCTCTACGGCGACATGGCCGGAGGCTTCGCGGTGATAAAGGACATCGTGAAGACCCTCGTCTACAAGCTCGCGTACTGGCGCAACACCAAGTCCGAGGTGATTCCGCAGCGCGTGATCGACCGGGCGCCGTCGGCGGAGCTCGCCCCCGGGCAGGTGGACCAGGACACGTTGCCGCCCTACGAGGTTCTCGACGCCGTGGTGGAGCGCTTCATGGAGCGTGATCTTTCTCCCGACCAGATCGCGAGCGCGGGGTACGACCGCGAGGTGGTGAGGAAAGTGGTGAGGCTGATCCAGATGAACGAATACAAGCGGCGCCAGGCGCCGCCGGGCGTGCGCATCACGCCGCGCAGCTTCGGCAAGGACTGGCGCTTTCCGATAACATCGGGATTCCGCCCGAAGAGCTGAAGCGCCTCGTCAAATGAAGAAAATCGAAGCGATCGTGAAGCCGTTCAAGCTCGACGAGGTCCGCGAGGCCCTGTCGGAGATCGGCGTCACCGGCCTCACGGTGACGGAAGTGAAGGGTTTCGGCCGGCAGAAGGGGCACACCGAGCTCTATCGCGGCGCGGAATACGTCGTCGATTTCCTGCCGAAGGTGAAGGTCGAGGTCGTGGTCGCCGATGCGCTCGTCGACAAGGCCATGGAGGCGATCGTGAAGGCGGCGCACACGGGCAAGATCGGCGACGGCAAGATATTCGTCTTCGACGTGGGCCAGGTGGTCCGGATCCGGACGGGCGAGACCGGCGAGGAAGCTGTCTAGGCCCCCAATGGCCTTTCCTGTATCCTAGCGGGCACTCAAGGACTGGACAAGAACATGTTGCTAGCTGCGTTTTATGTCTTTGCAATCGCCGCCATCATCCTGCACTACACCGGTCACTTGAAGCGCTGGAACTGCGAGTGGATCCTCATCGTGCTCGCCATCGCCGTGTTTCCCGCGGTGCTCTTCCTCTAGAATCCCGGCAGCCTCCTGCGCCGCCACGGGTCGGCGTCCGATGACCCGCTGAGTCGCCGCGCCCTATCCTCTCGGGACAAGTCGCCCTTTCGGGGCTCGCCGCATGTGGCCAGCCCCACGATGAAGCCCGCCGGGCCACCGCGCCGGCCCCCCCTCGGCGGTCGTGACCGGAACGATCCCGGGCCCCGAACCACCCAGGCGGTCAAATGGTGTTTTCGGGGCCTGCGCGCGGGAGCCGCGCGAGGGGATCCTGTCGGTAGAAGAGGCGCAGCTGCCCGTACACGGCTGGATATGCGGGAGCCAGGAGCTCCGGCGTCTCGAAGAACGCCTCCGAGGCGACCGCGAAGAACTCGCCGGCGCTCTCCGCGGCATACGGATCCATGGGCAGCGCGTCGAACGCGCGCTGCATCCTCGCTTCGGGCAACGCTTCGGCGGCTTCGACTCGCGACACGAAGTCCTTGTACGCCTCCGAGAAGGCCCGCTTCCACTCGCTGGGGGCCATCGCCTTGTGCAAGGGAGGAAAGCCGTTGGGATCGCCGTTGCGCATGTCGAGCTTGTGCGCGAACTCGTGGATGACGACGTTGTAGCCCGCCACGCGAAGCGCCTCGTCGCCCGTCATGGCGACATCCTCGTAGGAGAGGATCACGGGGCCGCCGAGCCACGCCTCACCCGCCATCGGATCGTGGGTGACGTGGACCACGCCCGCGTCGTCCTCGACCTCGCGTTGCGGAGCGAACTGCGAGGGATACACGATGATCTCCGACCATCCCTCGTACCAGGACTCGCCCAGCTCGAGCACCAGGATGCACGCCTGCGCGGCGATCTCCACCTGCATCGCGTCCGAGATCTCGAGATCGTGGGTTCCGGAGAAATGCTTGCTCGCCAGGAACCGCTCGCATAGCGCGCGCAGGCTCTCGACCTCCGAGGCCTCGAGCCCGCGCATGAAGAGCCACGACGAGGTCGCGCGCTTCCAGAGTCCGGCGTCGATCGCCTGGGGCGCTCGTTGCGCGCGCGATCGAAGCCAGCCGAGCATCAGGAAGGCGAGGCTCCCGCGCGGCGGAGCGATCCCGATCCCAGGATCGTCTTCGTGATCGCGGGGTCGCCGTAGTAGCTGACATCGCCCGATCCCACGATTTTCACGCTGAGCGACTGCTTCGCCCAGACCGCGACGTCGCCCGAGCCCGCGATGCTCACCTTGGCATCGTTGGTTTCGAGCTTTCCGGCTTTCACGTCGCCCGAGCCGGCGATCGACGTCGACACCGTGTCAACCTTGCCACCCACCAGGACGTCGCCGCTTCCGGCCACCGTGACCTCGATGCTCGACGCCGCGAGCGTTCCGATGCGCACGTCGCCCGAGCCGCTGACGGCGACTCTCAGCCCCGTCGAGCGCAATTGCCGGGCATCGATGTCGCCCGAGCCGGCGATGCGAAGCGAATCGATGGTCTTCGCTCCGACGCGCGCGCGCGCCTTCGACAGGTGCCGCGATTCGAAGCTCGATCGCGTCCGGAACTTCAGCACGCCTTGCTCGACGACGGTCTCGATCTCGGCGAGCGTGGCCTCCTCGCCTTCGAGGACGAGGCTCTCGGTGTCTCCCTGCACGAGCTCGACGTTGATCGGCGCCGCTAGGGCGATGCCGGTGAACCCCGAGACCGGCCGGGTCTCGCGCTTGTCCGCGGCCATGGCGGCGAACGCGAGGAGAGCGCTCATCAGGGCGAACGGGGCGACGATGCGGCGAAATGTGTTCACGGAAGCCTCCTGCGGGTCACGATACCGCTTCGATGCGGCAGGGCGCTAGACGGATTCACCGGCCGGGCCGATTCCCAGGGCACGCCGGATGTCGAGGGCCACCTCGAGGGTTCGCTCGGGCGTCGTCTCGCAGACCGTGACATGGCCCATCTTGCGCCCGGGACGCGCATCGCGCTTCCCGTACAGGTGCAGGTGCGCGCCGGCGTGGCGCAGCACCGCTTCCCAGCGCGGCTCGCCGTCGCGCCAGATGTCGCCGAGGAGGTTCACCATCACCGCGGGCGTGTGCTGCGAGGGATCGCCGAGGGGCATCCCGCAGAGCACGCGCACCTGCTGCTCGAATTGCGAGGTGCGGCACGCGTCGATCGTGTAATGGCCGCTGTTGTGAGGGCGTGGCGCGATCTCGTTTAGCAGGAGCCGCCCGCCGACCACGAACATCTCGACCGCGATCACGCCGACGTAGTCGAGCGCGGTGGCCAGGCGCGAGGCGAGGCTGGCGGCCTCCTCGGCGAGCGCCGGCGCAACGCGCGCGGGCGCGATCGAGAGGTCGAGAATTCCGCGCGCATGGAGGTTCTCCGCGACCGGAAATGTCGCGATCGCGCCGTCGTCGCTTCGCGCGAGGATCACCGAGACCTCGCGCTCCAGGGCGAGGAGCTCCTCGAGCACGCACGGCACGGACTTCCACTGCGCGAGCGTCCGCTCGAGATCTTCCGCGGACTCGATGCGCGCCTGCCCCTTGCCGTCGTAGCCGAAGCGCGCCGTCTTGAGCAGCGCCGGAAGGCGCACGCGCGCGAGCGCGGGCCCGATGTCCCCGGGCGTATCGATTGTCGCGAAGCTTCCCACCGGGAAGCCGCGCTCGGCCAAGAACGCCTTCTCGCGGCGGCGGTCCTGCGCCACCGCGACCGCGAAGCCGCCGGGGCGAACCACGGTGCGCGCGGCGATCGCATCGAGCGCCTCGGCGGGCGCGTTCTCGAACTCCGTGGTGACCGCCGCGCAACTCGACGCGAGCTCCGCGATTGCCGCGGGATCGGTGTACGCGGTCGCAAGGTGGCGCGTGGCGAATTCGGCCGCGGGAGAAAGGGGATCGGGATCGAGCACCGTCACGCGATAGCCCAGCGTGCGCGCGGCGACCGTGAACATGCGCCCGAGCTGCCCGCCGCCGAGGAGCCCCAGCGTCGCGCCCGGAAGGATCACGGCACTTCGCGTCGCCGCCGCGCCGGTCGACGCGACATCAGAGCACATCCGGCAGCTGCATCGCCGCGACTTGCTCGCGCATCTGCTCGCGATATTCGGCGAGCTTCGTCGCGAGCGCCGGGTCGGATGCGGCGAGAAGGCTCACGGCGAAGAGTCCCGCGTTGGCGGCGCCGGCCTCCCCGATCGCGAACGTCGCCACTGGAATGCCCTTCGGCATCTGCACGATCGAGTAGAGCGAATCCTGGCCCGCGAGATGGCGCGAAGGCACGGGCACGCCGAGGACCGGGAGCGTGGTCTTGGAAGCGATCATGCCGGGAAGGTGCGCCGCGCCGCCCGCGCCCGCGATGATGCACGCGAGCCCGCGGCCGCGCGCTTCCTGCGCGTATTCGAACATCGTGTCGGGCGTGCGGTGCGCCGAGATCACCCTGGTCTCGAAGGCGACGCCGAAATCCTTCAGCACGCGCGCGGCGTGCTGCATCACGTCCCAGTCGCTCTGGGAGCCCATCACCACGCCGACCTTCGGCTTGTCTTCCATCGTCTCCATCTCGTCTAGTCTAGCCGGCAAGCGCGCGAGCGTCCTCGAGCTGGCCGCGATAGGCGTTGAAGATGTGGCCGAGCGCGGTCTTCATGTCGACTTGCGGCGACCAGCCGAGCTCGCCCATGGTGTTGTCGATCTTCGGAACCCGGTTCTGCACGTCCTGGTATCCCTTGCCGTAGTAGTCGCCCGAGGTCACCTCGACGAGCTTCACCTTTGCGGCGTTGTCGCGATACTCGGGATAGGTCTTCGCGAGGTCGAGCATCATCTGCGCGAGCTCGCGCACCGAGTAGTTGTTCTTCGGGTTGCCGACATTGTAGATCTTGCCGGTCGCGACCCCGCCCTTGTTCTCGATGATCTTCATGAGCGCCGCGATGCCGTCGTCAATGTAGGTGAAGGCACGCTTCTGGGCGCCCCCGTCGACGAGCTTGATGGCCTCGCCGCGCACGATGTGCCCGAGGAACTGCGTGATGACGCGAGAGCTTCCTTCCTTCGCGGTATGGATGGAATCGAGGCCGGCGCCGATCCAGTTGAACGGCCGGAAGAGCGTGAAGTCGAGCTGCCCCATGGAACCATAAGCGAAGATCACGCGATCCATGAGCTGCTTCGAGCACGAGTAGATCCAGCGCTGCTTGTCGATGGGCCCGAGCACGAGGTTCGACTGGTACGGATCGAATTCCGCGTCCTCGCACATGCCGTAGACCTCGGATGTCGACGGAAAGAGCACGCGCTTCCCGTACTTCACGCAGCTCCTCACGATCGGCAGGTTCGCCTCGAAGTCGAGCTCGAAGACCTTGAGCGGCTCGCGCACGTAGGTCGCGGGCGTGGCGATCGCGACCAGCGGCAGGATCACGTCGCACTTGCGGATGTGGTATTCGATCCATTCCTTGTTGATCGTGATGTCGCCTTCGAAGAAATGGAAGCGCGGGTTGCGCATGAGGTCGGCGATGCGCTCCGAGCCCATGTCCATTCCGTACACCTCCCAGTCCGTCTCGGCGAGGATGCGGTTGGAAAGATGGTGCCCGATGAAGCCGTTGACGCCGAGGATGCAGAGTTTCTTCAAGGGTTTTCTCCAAGCGGAACCGGCTCGCGGCCGAAGAACTCCTCGAATGTCGCCGCTTGAAGCGCGACGCCGTCCAGGTCGCACTCGAGGATCCTGAGGGAGCGGCCGTCCGCGCAGCGGGCCACCAGGTGCGTGCCGTCGAAGCGCAGGGTCGCCGGCGCGGCCGGCGCCGTTGCCGGCATGAGGCGCGTGGCGTTGAGGCGCAACTTCTGCGAGCCGAGCATCGTGAAGGCGCCGGGGTAGGGCGGCGCCACGGCGCGAACCAGGTCGTGGATCTGCTTCGCGCCCTTGGCCCAGTCGATGCGCCCGTCGTCGGACTTGCGCCCCCGGCAGTACCCGCCTTGCGCGAGGTCCTGGGTGATGAGCGGCGCCATGCCGTCGAGGACACCGGGCAGCGCGCGATCGAGGAGCAGCTCCGCGGCCACGGTCACCTTGCGAAAGACGTCGATGGCACGGTCGTCGGGAAGGATCGGCACCGGGAACTGATCGACGATTCGCCCCGCATCGGGCTTCTCGACCATCTCGTGCAGCGTCGCACCGGTCGAGGTTTCGCCGCGCAGCACCGCCCAGTTGACCGGCGCGCGGCCGCGAAACTTCGGCAGGAGGGACCCGTGCATGTTGAACGCGCCGCGCATCGCCGTCGCGAGCACCGCCGGCGAGAGCATGAACCGGTAGTAGAACGAGAAGATGAAATCGGGCGAGATGTCGGCGAGGCGCTGGAGGAATCGCGGCGCGTTCGGGTCGTCGGGCGTCGCCACCTCGAGATCGTTGTCGCGAGCGAGCTTCTCCACGCTTTCGAACCAGATGTTCTCCTCGGGATCGTCGCGGTGCGTGACCACAAGGGGAATGCGCACGCCATGGGCGAGCATCACCGACAGGCAGCGCACGCCCACGTCGTGATAGGCGAAGACCACCGCCGTGTAGGGCCCTTCCACGCTGGAGAAACTGGTGTCAGAGACCATTCTTCCCCTCGTCCGCCGGCGGTTTTTCCAGGATCGCCTGGATGAGGAAGCGCGGCCGCTCGCGCACCTGCTGGTAGATGCGCCCCACGTACTCGCCGATGAGGCCCAGGCCGAAGAGCACCATGCCGGTGAGGAAGAATTGCAGGATGTCCCGGTCCCAGATCACCCACAGGCCGTCCGCGGTGCCCGACACGATGCGCTGGATGATGACCACGACGTAGGTGCCCAGCGAGACCAGCGAGATGAAGATCCCGAAGAGCGAGAAGAGCTGCAGCGGCATCACCGAGAAGCCGGTGACGATGTCGAAGTTGAGGCGGATCAGCTTGTAGAGCGAGTACTTCGATTCGCCCGCCTGGCGCTCCTCGTGCTCGACTTCGACCTCCGCGGGATTTTGCGAGAAGGAATAGGCGAGCGCGGGAATATAGGTGCTCACCTCGCGCGAGGCGCGGATCGCGTCGATGATGGGCCGGTCGTAGGCGCGCAGCATGCACCCCTGGTCGGTCATCTTGATATGCGTGATGCGCTCGCGCATGCGGTTCATCGCCTTCGATGCCCAGCGCCGCCACGCCGCGTCCTGGCGCATGCGCCGGATCGATCCCACGTAGTCGTGGCCCTCGTCCATCTTGGCGAGGAGCTTCGCGATCTCCTCGGGCGGATTCTGCAGGTCCGCGTCCAGCGTCACGATGCGGCCGCCGCGAACATGCTCGAAACCGGCGAGGATCGCCATGTGCTGGCCGAAGTTGCCGTTGAAGAGGATCACGCGCGTGACGTCCGGGCGCTTCTGGAACTGCTCGCGCAGGAGCGCGGCCGAGCGGTCCTGGCTGCCGTCGTTCACGAAGACGACCTCGTAGCTGCAGCCGAGCGCATCGAGCGCGGGATACAGGCGAGCGAAGAGGGCGGGCAGCACGGCCTCCTCGTTGTAAACGGGAATGACGACCGAGAGCGAGGGGGCGGCCATCGGGCTAGGACGCCTTGCGGCGCAGCACGCGCTTCATCGTCTCGCACACGCGGTCCACGTCGGTCTCGCGCATCTCGGGAAAGAGCGGAAGCGTAACCGTCTCGCGCCCGATGCGCTCGGAGACCGGGAACTGCCCTTCGCGGAAGCCCTTCTTGCGGAAGAGCGTCGTGAGGTGGATCGCTTCGTAGGAAACGCCGGTGCCGATGCCCTCCTGCATCATCGCGTCCATGAAGGCCTTGCGCGACATGCCCAGGTCGGCGAGCGGCAGGAGCACCGTGAACATGTTCCAGCTGTGCCCGGGGTTGTCGCGCGGCGGCAGCCGCTCGGGCGCGAGGAGGTCGTCGCCCGCGAGGCATTCGAAGTAGCGGTGCGCAAGGCGCTCGCGCGCGCGGCACCACGTGTCGAGATGCGTCAGCTGCTCGAGGCCGAGGCGCGCCGACACGTCGGAGAAGTTGTACTTGGCGCCGGCGCGCTCGACGTCGCGCGTGCCGTCGGGCAGTCGCTTGATGCCGTGGAAGCGAAGCTCGTCCACGATGGCCGCCTCGCGCTCGTCGTTCAGCACCAGCGCGCCGCCCTCGATGGTGGTCATGTTCTTGTTGGGATGGAAGCTGAAGGAGACCAGGTCGCCGGTCACGCCGACGGGGCCGCGCGAGGTGCGCGAGCCGATGGCGAGCGCCGCGTCCTCGAGGATGCGCACCTTGTGCCGCTTGGCGAAGGCGTCGAGCACGTCCGGATCGAGGGGCGCGTTGTAATGGGTGGGGAAGAGAAGCCGCGTTTTCGCGGTCACCGCCGCCGCGGCCTGGGCGAAGTCGATGTTGCGCGACGCGAGGGTCACGTCGACGAAGACCGCGGTGGCGCCGGCGCGCTCGACCACGTTGCCGGTCACGAAGAAGCTCTGCGCCGGAATGATGACTTCGTCGCCGGGGCCGATCCCCATCAGCTCGAGCGCGACCTGCATCGCCGCCGTCGCCGAGGTGAGGGTGCGCACGGGACGGTCGGAGAAGCGCTTCGACAGCTCCTTCTCGAAGGCCGCGACGCGGGGGCCCGTCACGATCCATCGCGTGCGCAGCGTGTCGGCTACGGCCGCGATCATCGCCTCGTCGATGGTCGGGCGCGCGAAGGGCAGGAAATCCATGGTTCTCGGCGGCGCAGCGGCAGGGTGGGGGATCAGGGCTTGCGGACGAGGACGCGGCGGGGATCTTCGTGCAGAACCTGCATGGGCAAGCCCGCCGCCTTTGATTTTTCGAACGCTCCGGCCTGCATTATAGCGAGCGCGTCGCCCGGGCGCTGCCATTGCGCGGCGAACGCCTCGATCCCGGGAATCCACAGCGCCGGCTC
>JADGRS010000043.1 GCA_017880705.1 Burkholderiales bacterium | reverse complement strand
CTCTTCCGAATTGATCTTCACGAAGCTGCCCGACATGTCGATCTTCCACTCGACCGAGTCGAAGATGAAGAACTCGGGCTCGGGCCCGAAGTACGCGACGTCGCCGAGGCCGGTGCTCTTGAGATAGGCCTCGGCCTTCTTCGCGATGGTGCGCGGATCGCGCTCGTAGCCCTTCATCGTCGAGGGCTCGAGCACGTCGCACGTGAGCACGATGGTGGGTTCGTCGTAGAACGGGTCCATGCGCGCGGAATCGGGATCGGGCATGAGCAGCATGTCCGATGCCTCGATGCCCTTCCATCCCGCGATCGACGAGCCGTCGAATGCGTGCCCGTCCTTGAACTTGTCGTCGCCGAACGCCTTCACCGGAACCGTGACGTGCTGCTCCTTGCCCTTGGTATCGGTAAAGCGCAGGTCGATGAACTTGACCTCGTTTTCCTTGATTGACTTGAACACGTCGGCAACTGCCATTTAATTCTCCTGATTGTGGGGTTGTGCCCAGAGATGGTGAGTGCGCGGCCGAGAGGGACCGGACGAGGCCATGATTCAGCGAAAACCATGCCACGCTCGTCGTTAGCTAACTTATTGAATTATCTTAAAATCGGACTCCAAAGAACTGGGTCTTGCGCCCTATTAGTGCGTGAAGAGCCGTCACGCACTATATTAGAGCATCAGGAGTGGGAAGCGCCAGAGCAGGAGGCTTCACACTATATAAATGAGGCGCGGGCGAGAGCAGCGTGAATTATGATGGCGGGCGCCTTCCGCCACTATCCGGTTCCAGATACCCCGCACCGATGGACCGCTACGCCGTCATCGGCAATCCCGTCTCGCACAGCCTCTCGCCCGCGATTCATCTGCGGTTCGCGCGTCAATTGGGAGAGCCCATCGAGTACACGGCGCTGCTCGCGCCGCTCGATGACTTCGCGGGCGAGGCGCGCCGCTTCTTCGATGGCGGCGGGCGCGGCGCGAATGTCACCCTTCCCTTCAAGATCGATGCGTTCCGCTTCGCCGGACACGCGACGCAACGCGCATGGCTCGCGGGTGCCGCGAATTTCCTCGCGCTCGAGGGCGACGGCATACGCGCCGACAATACCGATGGCATCGGGCTCGTCGCGGATCTCGTGGAGAACCTCGGCGTGCGTCTCGAAGGAAGCCGCATCCTCATCGTTGGAGCGGGCGGCGCCGCCCGCGGCGTGATCGCGCCGCTGCTCGAAGCGGGCCCGCTGCGAATGGTAATCGCGAATCGCACCGCAGAGCGCGCACGCGAGCTCGCGCAACGCTTCGCGGCGAAGGGCAGCGTCGAGGCGGTGGCTCTGGGCGCCATTCCGAAGGAGGAATTCGATCTGGTCCTGAACGCGACCTCGACCTCGACTCATGGCCAGCAGCTTGCCTTGCCGGCCCACGTGCTGAGGGCCGGCGCGCTCGCATACGACCTGGCTTACGGGCCCGGCGCGGCGTCCTTTCTCT
This sequence comes from Burkholderiales bacterium, assembly GCA_017880705.1. Lineage (GTDB taxonomy): Bacteria > Pseudomonadota > Gammaproteobacteria > Burkholderiales > Usitatibacteraceae > Usitatibacter. The sequence goes on along the minus strand of JADGRS010000043.1, from coordinate 11,325 downwards.
CTCTCGCGCGCGCGCAAGGCATGAGAGCGTCCGACGGCCTGGGCATGCTCGTCGAACAGGCGGCGGAGTCGTTCAGGTTGTGGCGCGGCAAGCGTCCCGCTACTGCGGAGATCCTGGCGGAACTTCGGTCGCGCTCGGCGTGAAAAGGGCCCTGCGCTTCGCGGCGTGGCTCGCGGTCGCGGCGGCCGCGGTCTTCCTCGCGGTCCAGCTCTCCTTTCTTGCGCGCGTCTGGTGGTGGAAGGACCACGATCCGTCGACTACGGCGTTCATGGACGCGCGCCTGGATGCAATGCGCGCGCGCGATCCCCAGGCGAAGCTGCAGCATGCGTGGGTTTCGTACGATCGCATCTCCGCGAACCTGAAGCGCGCGATCGTGGTGGCCGAGGATTCGAAATTCGTCGACCATGAGGGCTTCGACTGGGAGGCGATCGAGAAGGCGCGGGAGAAGAATCGCAGGAAGGGCAAAGTCGTCGCGGGCGGATCGACGATCTCCCAGCAGCTCGCGAAGAACCTGTTCCTCTCCGGCGCGCGCACTCCGTGGCGCAAGGGCCAGGAAGCGCTCATAACGGTGATGATCGAGCACATGATGGACAAGCGGCGGATCCTCGAGATCTACCTGAACGTCATCGAGTGGGGGGAGGGCGTGTTCGGCGCCGAGGCCGCGGCGCGCCATTACTATGGGGTAAGCGCGCTCGCGCTGGGTCCCGAGCCGGCGGCACGGCTCGCGGCGATGGTTCCCAATCCGCGTTTCTACGATCGCAATCGAGGCGGCGCGTGGCTCGTCCGGAAGACGCAGGTCATCCTCGCGCGCATGCCCGCGGCGGAGCTGCCGTGACGCCGGCCCCGGCGCCGCGCCAGCGCGAGGTCGCGCCCTCGCAATCTCCGCAGGGGCATCTCGAAGCCGTCGAGCGCGTCGTCGCCGGGCTGCACCGCGAGGAAGGACCGCCCTCCGATCGCGCGGCGGCCGCGCGGGAAGTGCATGAGCTCATCGAGGAGCTGCATCCCGCGGACGTCGCGCACGTCCTCGAGCGCCTGCCGGTCGAGGATCGCCTCTGGGTGTGGGGGCTTATCGGCCCCGAGCGCGAGGGCGACGTGCTGCTCGAGGTGTCGGATGCCGTGCGTGACACGCTCCTCGCGGACATGGACAACGCCGAGATCGTCGCGGCGACCCAGGACCTCGACGCCGACGAGATCGCCGACCTCGCTCCCGACCTGCCCGATGAGGTCGTGCAGGACATCATCGAGGCGCAGGACGTCGAGGACCGCGCGCAGCTGCAGACCGCGCTCTCGTATCCGGAGGGCACGGTGGGCTCGCTCATGGACTTCGAGGTGGTCAGCATCCGCGACGACGTGAACTGCGAGGCGGCGCTGCAGTACCTGCGCCACTTCGACGAGCTGCCGGGGCACACCGATGCCGTCTTCATCGTCGACCACGACGGAAGGTTGAAGGGCTCGCTCGCGCTGAATCGCCTGCTCGTCAGCAATCCGGATGTCGAGGTGTCGGGCATCTACGACTCGGAAGTCGTCGCCTTCAGGCCGCAGAGCGACGCCGACGAGGCCGCGCAGGCCTTCGAGCGCTACAACCTCATCTGCGCCCCGGTCATCGACGCGCTCGACCGGGTCGTCGGGCGCGTGACCGTCGATACCGTCCTCGACTACGTGCGCGACAAGCAGGAGGCGCAGGTGCTCGGCAAGGTGGGCCTGCGCGAGGAGGAGGACATCTTCTCGAGCGTGTGGACGAGCGCCAAGAACCGGGGGCCATGGCTCGCGCTGAATCTCTGCACGGCTTTCGTCGCCTCGCGGGTGGTGGGGGCGTTCGAGGGCTCCATCGCGCAGCTTGCGGCGCTCGCAGCGTTGATGCCCATCGTCGCGGGCATCGGCGGCAACTCCGGAAACCAGACGACGACCCTCATCGTGCGTTCGCTCGCGCTGGGCACGGTGAACGCGCAGAGCGCCAAGCGCCTGCTCGCGAAGGAGCTCGGGATCAGCGCGCTGAACGGGGCGGTGTGGGGCGGCGTCCTCGGAGTGGTCGCATGGGCGCTCTACCGCAACGTGGCCCTCGGCGGCGTGATGGCGCTCGCGATGCTCCTGAACCTCGTGGTCGCGGCGTTCGCCGGCATTTTCGTGCCGCTCGCGATGGAGCGCTTCGGCCGCGACCCGGCGGTGGGGTCGAGCGTCTTCCTCACTTTCATCACCGATAGCATGGGATTCTTCATCTTTCTCGGCCTGGCGACGGTCTTCCTCCTGTAGCCATGCGCCTGTTCTTCGCGCTCTGGCCCGGAGAGCGCGTGCGTGCCTCCCTCGCGCACGTGGCGGGCACGCTCGCCTCGCTCGCGGACGGCAAGCCCATTCCCGGTGCCAAGATCCACCTCACGCTCGCCTTCCTCGGAGAGATCGAATCGGAGCGGCTGGCGGCGGTGCGCGATGCGGCGAGGCAGGCGCGCGCGGCGCGCTTCGAGCTCGTCCTCGACGAGGCGGGTTCCTTTCGCAAGGCCGGGGTCGCATGGGCCGGGTCGAGCCACGTGCCCGCGGCGCTCGCCGACCTTCAGTCGAGCCTCGACCTGGCGCTGCGTGCACGGGGCTTCATCCTGGAAGACCGGCCGTTCGCGGCGCACGTGACGCTCGTGCGCCGAGTCTCCACCATCGTGCCGCGAGGGCCTATGCCGGCGATCCGGTGGCGGCCACGGGACTTCGCGCTGGTGCGATCGGAGACGGGGACGGGGCGTTACACGGTGATGGAAACGTGGCCCCTGGGACGGGGCTAGGGCGGCAACTCGCCCGCTTGCGAGGCGCTACCCGGCCGTGCTGCTGGCCGCGTGCGCGGCTGACCGGTCGGGTCGCGCCTCGTATTCGGGTCTCACCGGCTTGCTTTCGAGCCCTTGCGGAGCTCTCTTAGCTCATCGGCTTGATCAACGGCGTGATGACTGGGGTGACCGCGGGAGCCATCGGCTTCATCGGGGCCATCGAACTCATCGCAGGCTTACGCCTGGCCGCTTTCTTCTTGGCTGGTTTCTTCTTTGCCGCCTTGCGGGCCGGCTTCTTCTTCCCAGCCTTCTTTGAAGATTTCTTCTTTGAAGACTTCTTCTTGGAAGATTTCTTCTTTGAAGATTTCTTCTTCGCTACGCGTTTCTTAGAAGATTTCTTCTTCGCTTTTTTGGCTTTTTTGGTGGATTTTTTCTTCGCGGCTTTTTTCTTCGCTGCCATGGTGTATTCCTTTCAATGTTGACCGATTGTCTGTCGTGCGGTCCTCCCGGATGGGTGGTTTGCCGCACTACCAAGCGTTCGGATTCGCATCGAACAAGTTGGTGAGGCGATTCTATGCGCAATGCCGCACAAACCCCGCATGTCAAGCGTGACTATTTGATCCGACTCGATCCAAATTGGTAGCGAGCCGATACCAAAGCCGCGTCGATCGAACAAATCATCGCGCTGGGGCGTCGTCGATGCGCTTCTCGGACGAGAAGAGGGATTCGATCGTCTCGCGCGGACGGACTTCGAGCGCGCGGGCGCCGTCGACGAGCACTTCGGCGGGCCGCACGCGGGTGTTGTAGTTCGACGCCATCGCCATGCCGTATGCGCCGGCCGAAAGGATCGCGAGGAGGCTGCCCGGCTCGATCGCCAGTGCGCGATCGGTGCCGAGGACGTCGGTCGACTCGCAAACCGGCCCCACCACGTCGAAGCGCTGCGGCGCTCCCGCGCCGCGCTCGCTCACTTCGACGATCTCGTGGTACGAGCCGTAGAGCGCGGGGCGCATGAGCTCGCTCATGGACGCGTCGACGACCGCGAAGCGCTTCGCCTTGTCGAGCTTCAGGTACTCGACGCGCGTGAGGAGCATCCCCGCGGGACCGACGATGGCGCGGCCCGGCTCGAGCATCACCTGATAGCCCGCGGACGAGAGCTTCTTGGCGAGAGCCTCGCAGTAGCCGCGGATGTCCGGCGCCACCTCGTCGCGATAACGGATGCCAAAGCCTCCGCCGAGATCCAGGTGCTCCGGTTTCATGCCCTGGGCGGCGAGGGATTGGGCGAGCTCGAGGACGCGATCGAGCGCTTCGTCGAGGGGGGCGGTGTCGAGGATCTGCGATCCGATGTGGCAGCCGATGCCGATCACCCGCAGGTTCGGCAGTGACGCCGCCTTGAGATACGCGGCGAGCGCCCGATCGTGCGGTATGCCGAACTTGTTACCGGCGAGGCCGGTGCTGATATAGGGATGGGTGCGCGCGTCGACATCGGGGTTGATGCGCAGCGACACCGGCGCGCGCTTGCCCAGCGCCCCGGCGATCGCGTCGAGGCGCTCGAGCTCGGGCTCGCTCTCCACGTTGAAGCAGCGGATGCCGGCCTCGAGCGCGGCGCGCATCTCGCCGCGCGACTTGCCCACGCCCGAGAAGATCACGCGATCGGCGCGGCCTCCCGCGGCGAGCACCCGCGCGAGCTCTCCGCCCGAGACGATGTCGAATCCTGCCCCCAGGCGCCGCAGCGTATCGAGCACCGCGAGGTTCGAGTTCGCTTTCACGGCGTAGCAGACGAGATGGGGGATTCCGGCGAGCCCCTCGTCGAACTCGCGATACGCGCCCTCGATGGCGGCGCGCGAATAGACATAGCACGGTGTGCCGAAACGCTCGGCGATCGACTCGAGCCCGACGCCCTCGAGCGTGAGCTCGCCTCCGATGCGCTGGAGGAAGCTCATGGCGTGGTCGGTGCGGGTTTCGCGGCAGGCGGCGGGTCGGGAAGCTTGAGCGGGCCCTTCTGCCCGCACGCGCAGAGCGCGGCGAGAACGGCGGCGACGAGAAGGGCGCGTATCATTTCCCGCATTATGACGGAATCGGAATTCCATCGCGCCGTCGACGGCGTGCTCGAACGCATCGAACGGTCGATCGACGACGAGCCCGAGCTCGACGTGGACCTCGAGGCGGGCATTCTCACCGTCACCTTTCCCGACGAGTCGCGCGTCATCGTGAATCGGCAGACGCCGAACCGCGAAATCTGGGTCGCGGCGCGCTCGGGGGGCTTCCATTTCGCCTCGCGCGAAGGCGAGTGGCGCGACACTCGCTCCGGTGACGAGCTGTTCGCGTCGCTTGCGCGCGTGATCGAGTCGCAAGGCGGCGCGCGCGTCACCTGGAAGTGACGCGAAGCGCGCCAAATCGCCGCAAAACGCGCGTTGGGACACCGTGCCGGGACATGGTTTCGAGTCGATACGATAATTCCGCATCGAAAAACCTTGACAACTTCGTATCGAGACGATACTAATGCGGGAATGCGGATGGTTCCGCGGATGTTTCGACGAAGGAGCATCGCCTGGACAAGAACCCGCTCGTCCTGCTCGAGCTGGTCGAAAGGCTCGGCAACCTGATGCGCTCGGAGTTGCGCAAAGCCGGCGGCGAAGAGTCGCTGCAGCCGGTCCAGCTTCAGGCGCTCGTTTATCTTAGCAGGGCGAACCGCTACTCGAACACGCCACAGGCCCTCGCCGACTACCTTGGGCTCACCAAGGGGACGGTCTCGCAGACGCTGCTTCTGCTCGACCGGCGCGGACTGATCGAGCGCTTCGAGGACGACGTCGACCGCAGGGTAGTGCGGCTGCGCCTCTCGACCTCGGGCGAGCGGCTCCTCTACGAGACGCAGCCCGCATTGCCGTGGCAGAACGCCACGCGCAACATCAGCCCGAACCGCGTGCGCAACGCCGTGTCGGCGCTGCGCGAGGCGCTGATGACGCTGCAGCAGGATAACGAGGCGACCACGTTCGGGGATTGCCAAAGCTGCACGTGGTGCCAGAAGCTCTCGCAGCGCATCTACCGTTGCGGCCAGATGGGCGATCGGCTGTCGGGCCCGGAGACGCGCAAGATCTGCCGCATCTACGCTCCCAAGGTCGAGGAAGTGACCTGAAGGCGCGGCCTAGAGGCGCTTGCGAGCCCGCGCGATCGCCCGGCGAACCGCTTCCGGCGCCGTCCCGCCGATGTGATTGCGCGCCGCGACCGATCCTTCGGGCGTGAGGGCCGCCAGGACGTCGTCGGAGATGAGCGGCGAGAAGGCGCGCAGCGCTTCGACTCCGAGCTCCGAGAGGTCGCGTCCGGATTCCTCCGCGGCGCGCACCGCGCGCGCCACGATCTCGTGGGCGTCGCGAAACGCGACGCCCTTGCGCACCAGGTAGTCCGCGAGATCCGTGGCGGTGGCGTATCCCTTCCGGAGCGCCTGCCTCATGCGCTGCGCATCCGGCTCGATCCCCTTCAGCAACTCGGCGAGAAGCGCGAGGACATCGCGGAGCGTGTCGGCGGTATCGAAAAGCGGCTCCTTGTCCTCCTGGTTGTCCTTGTTGTACGCGAGGGGCTGCCCCTTGATCACCGTGAGCATGGCCACGAGCGAGCCGTAGACGCGCCCCGTCTTGCCGCGCATGAGCTCGGGAACGTCCGGATTCTTCTTCTGCGGCATGATCGAGGAGCCGGTGCAGAACCGATCCGCGATGCGGACGAATCCGAACCCGGGGCTCATCCAGATCACGAGCTCCTCCGACAGGCGCGAGACGTGCGCCATCACGAGCGCCGCGGCGGCGAGGAATTCGACCGCGAAGTCCCGGTCGGAGACGGCGTCGAGCGAGTTCTCGCAGACGCCGTCGAAGCCCAGCTCATTCGCCACCGACTCGCGGTCGATGGGAAAGCTCGTTCCCGCAAGGGCCGAAGCCCCCAAGGGAAGCCGATTCACGCGCCTTCGGCAATCGGCGAGGCGCTCCGCGTCGCGGCTGAACATCTCGAAATAGGCCATCAGGTGGTGGCCGAAGGTGACCGGCTGGGCGACCTGCATGTGCGTGAAGCCGGGCATGAGCGTCTCGGTGTGCTTCTCCGCGAGGTCGAGGAGCCCTTCGCGCACGCGCTTGAGAAGCGCCGCGAGCTCGTCGATCTGCGCACGCAGCCACAGCCGGAGGTCGGTCGCCACCTGGTCGTTGCGCGAGCGCGCCGTGTGCAGCCGCTTGCCCGCGTCCCCGACGAGCTCCGTCAGGCGATATTCGATGTTGAGATGGACGTCCTCGCGCTCGAGTGACCAGGCGAAACGGTCGGCCTGGACGTCCGCGAGGATCTGCGCCAGGCCGCGCTCGATGTCGGCGAGGTCCCCGAGGGAAAGCAGCCCGCAGCGCGCGAGCATGCGCGCGTGCGCGAGCGAGCCCTGGATGTCGAATTCCGCGAGCCGCCGGTCGAAGGAGATCGACGCGTTGAAGCGCTGCGTGAGGCTGTCGATCGGCTCGGCGAAGCGCCCCGACCATGCCTTGCCGGCAGGCGCTTTCGCGGCCGGCTTGTCGTCTGGTTGCATGGAATCGGCGGCAATGGCCAAATTGGGTACCGTGGCGAGTATAAATCAGACAGGTGCGGCGATCCGGTTGCCCAATTTCTGCAACCTCGGGGTGATGCTGCGTTCGCTGCTGCTCGTGAACCTCCTGCTCGTCGCCGCGGCCGTGATCCGCGCGCCGGGGGTCGACGGCATCTGGTTCGAGTTCCTCCTCTACGCCGCGTTCGGCGAGCCGATGCTGGTGCTCATCCTCGTCACGTTGTGCGCCGCGCGCCGCTTCCTGCACGCGTTGGGCTACGTCGGCGCGCTCGCGGCGCTCGCGGTGTTCGAGCTTTCCATCGGGTGGCTTTTCTACGAGGCCGCCGGGTCGCTCCTCCTCGACCGGCGCCCGCTCACCTACGGCCAGGTGATGTTCCTCGTCTTCTTCGTAACGGCCGTCACCATCGCCTATTTCGACCTCCGGGCGCGGGCGCTGTCCCCCGCGATCGCGGAAGCCCGCATCCAGGCGCTGCAGGCGCGCATTCGCCCCCACTTCCTCTACAACAGCATCAATGCCGTGCTCTCGCTGATCCGCTCCGAGCCGCGTCGCGCGGAGCGCGCGCTCGAGGACCTGGCGGACCTCTTCCGGGTCCTCATGGCCGACAATCGCACCCTCGCGCCGATCGCCAACGAGGTCGAGCTCGCGCGCAAGTACCTCGAGCTCGAGTCGCTGCGCCTCGGGGATCGGCTGAAGGTGACCTGGCGCACCGACACGATGCCCGCCGACGCCCTGGTCCCCCCGCTCGTGCTCCAGCCACTGGTCGAGAACGCCGTCTACCATGGCATAGAGCCCATGGACAGCGGCGGCGAGATCGAGATCGACGTGGGTCTCGTGGCGGGCCAGCTGGTGATGGAGCTGAAGAATCCCTTTCCCGGCGGCGGGCGCCATTCCGCCGGCAACCGCATGGCGATCGTCAACATCCGCGAACGCCTGCAGCTGCACTTCGACGCGGAGGCGAGCATGAAATCGGAAGTGAAGGACGGCTACTACCGGGTGACGATCCGCATCCCCTACATCACGGAGCCCGGCTGATGCTCGTCGACTCCGACATTCCCCGCATCCTCATCGCCGACGACGAGGCCCCGGCGCGCGCGCGCCTTCGCGATCTGCTCGACGAGTGCCGCGAGAGCTTCCCGCTCGCCATCGTCGACGAGGCGCGCAACGGCCGCGAGGCGCTCGACGTGCTGAACCGCGAGAAGATCGACATCGTCCTCCTCGACATCCGCATGCCCGAGATGGACGGCCTCGAGGCCGCCCGCCACATCGCCGGCATGGCCGACCCGCCCGCGATCATCTTCACGACCGCCTTCGACTCCTACGCGATCAAGGCATTCGAGGTGAACGCGATCGACTACCTCCTGAAGCCCATCCGCGTCGAGCGCCTGCTGGTCGCGCTCGGCAAGACGCGCGCGGCGCCGCCGGTGTCGCGCCAGGCCCTCGACGCGGCGGCCAACCAGCCGCGCCGCCACCTCTCGGTCCACGAGCGCGGCAAGATCATCCTCGTCCCGGTCGCCGACATCCTTTATCTCCGGGCCGAGCTCAAGTACGTGACCGTGAAGACCGTCGAGCGCGAACACCTGGTCGAGGAGTCCCTCACGCATCTCGAGGAGGAGTTCGCCGAGTCCTTCGTGCGCATCCACCGCAACTGCCTTGTCGCGCGAGCCGCGATCGCGGGCTTCGAGCGCAACGCCGAGGAAAGCGAATCGGGATGGGCCGTGGTGATCAAGGGCACCAACGAGAAGCTTCCCGTCAGCCGGAGGCAACAGGGCGTGGTGAAGCAGTTCCGGTAATCACTCCCAGTAGGGAGGGTCGCCGAAGGTATTGCGAAGGAACTCGATGAAGAATTTGACCTTCGCCGGCAGCAGGCGCCGCTCGGGGTATACCGCATAGATGTTGTTGCCCGGAAACGCGAAGTCGTCGAGGACGGTCACCAGGCGAGCGCGTTTCACCTCTTCGCTCACTTCCCAGGCGCTTCGCCACGCGAGGCCTTCCCCCGCGATCGCCCAGCGTGTCAGCACCTCGCCGTCGTTGCACTGGAGGTTGCCGCCGACCTTGACCGCGACGGTCTTTCCCTTGTCGAGGAAGCTCCATGTGTCGGCGACACCGTCCTCGGTGCTCGTCACGAGGCAGTTGTGCTTCGCGAGGTCGGCGAGGACCCGGGGCTTGCCGGCGCGCTTGAAGTAGGAGGGCGAGCCGCACACGACGCGATGGTTGCGCGCGAGCTTCGCGGCGATCAGGTCGGCGCTCTTCAGGTCGGCGATGCGGATCGCGAGGTCGAAGCGCTCGTTCTTCAGGTCGACAAGGCGCTCCGACAGGTGCAGCGTGATCGCGAGGTTGGGGTGCTCCGCGATGAACGCCGAAAGGTGCGGCGCGATGTGCTTGCGCCCGAAGGCCGTCGGGGCGGTCACGATGAGCCGTCCGGAGGCGTTCTTCGCGCCCACCGTAAGCGAGTCTTCCGCGGAACGCAGCTCGACGAGGATGCGATGGCAATCCTCGTAGAACGTCGAGCCTTCGGGCGTAAGCGTGACCTTGCGCGTCGAGCGCTTGAAGAGCTTGACGCCGAGGCGCTCTTCGAGCTGGTCGATGCGTCGCCCGACCATTGCCGGCGTGATGCCTTCCTCGCGCGCCGCCGCCGATAGGCTGCCGCGCTGAGCCACCTCGACGAAGGTGGTGAGCTCCTTGAATCGGTCCATTTCCCCTCGAAAGTATCAACCGCTTCGCTGTTTTTTGTTATTGATGGTATGCGAGTTGGGTAATGTACTGCAAGCTCGGGCGCGAAAGGCGCCCTCGATTCGTCGCCGCGATACCCGCACGGCGGTGCGCGACAGGGCGCGACGCCCGGGCGACCGATCGGCTTTGCGGCTTAGTGAACGCCGGCCGGCAATGGACGGCGCGGCAGCCGATGCAACACTTGCAGCGGACGCGCGATCCCGTAGACCGGGTAAGCCTGTTGGGCCTGGGCAAGCTCGAGCGCGGCCTGCGCTTCCTTCTCCCGCGCGATGCGGTCGTCGCGCGCGATGCGCTCGTTGGCTTCGATCTCGAGGCGCTTGAGAAGCCGCGCATCGAGCGCCGCCTCGCGGCGCGCAAGACGCTCGCGCTCGTCGGAGTAATCGGGATAGCTCGTCGGGATGCTCACGGCGCCGCCGTTGCTCGACGCGGCGCACGGATCCTGCTGGTAGGTAACGCCGCCGTCGCGCGCCGTGCAGCGGAAGATCTCCGCCGAGCACAGGCCCGTTGCGAGGAGCAGCAGCGTTGCGAGCATCGGTCGATTCAGGGCGGTCATGGTCTGCCTCCTTAGCGCGAATACCAAGATACTCCGGGGAATTCCCGGCGTCATCCCGAGGCGACCGCGTCTTTCGCCTGGCGGTCGGCATGGTAGCTCGATCGCACCATCGGCCCGCAGGCCGCGTTCACGAAGCCCATCCCGGCTGCCTCCTCCCCGAACATCCTGAACTCGTCCGGGTGCGCGAAGCGCGCCACGGGAAGGTGATGCCTCGAGGGTTGCAGGTATTGCCCGATGGTGAGCATGTCGACGCCGTGCGCGCGCAGGTCGCGCATGACCTCGAGGATCTCCCCGGGCGTCTCGCCCAATCCGACCATGAGCCCCGACTTGGTCGGCACGCGAGGATGACGCGCCTTGAAGTCGCGCAGCAGCTGCAGCGAATGCGCGTAGTCCGACCCCGGGCGCGCCTGGCGGTAGAGGCGCGGGACCGTCTCGAGGTTGTGGTTCATGACATCGGGCGGCGAGGCGCCGAGAATGGCGAGCGCGCGATCGAGGCGGCCCCGGAAGTCGGGCGTCAGGATCTCGATCTTCGTGAGCGGCGAGAGGCTCCGGACCGCGCGGATGCATTCGACGAAATGCTCCGCGCCGCCATCGCGAAGATCGTCGCGGTCGACGCTCGTGATCACGACGTAGCGCAGGCCCATCTTCGCGATGGTCTCGCCGAGATGGCGCGGCTCGTCGCGATCGAGCGGCTGCGGCCGCCCGTGGGCCACGTCGCAGAAGGGGCAGCGTC
>JADGRS010000312.1 GCA_017880705.1 Burkholderiales bacterium | reverse complement strand
CACGGTGCCCACGAGCTTGCGATAGCGATCGATGCCGAGCTTCTGGATGTCGATGCCGCCGGCGAGGATCTTCCCGTCGGTCGATGCGAGGAGGCCCAGCATGAGTTTCAGGAGCGTGGTCTTGCCTCCACCCGAGGGCCCGACGATCGCCACTGATTCGCCGGGTGTCACGCAAAAGGAGCAGTTGAGAAGAACGAAGGGCTCCATGTCCGAGTACCGGAACGAAAGCCCGCGCACTTCGAGCGATGCGTCGATCGCATCGCCCGGAAGCGAGCTCGACTCCTCTTCGGGCGGCGTGAGCACGATGTCGGCGAGGCGTTCGCCCTGCAGGTTCAGCATGCGCATCTCGATCATCTTGTCTATGAGGCCCGCGACGCGCGCCGAGAACTGGTCCTTGTACGCCATGAACGCGAAGAGCATTCCCACGGAGAACGCGCTGTCGAGGATGAGGAGCGCGCCCAGCCACACGATGGCGACCCGCTCGATGCCGAAGACCAAGCCGTTCACGCCGCGGAACCCGAGGCCGAGCTTCTGCGTCGCGAGGTCCTGGTTCACCGCATCGACCACGAGGTTCAACCATCGCGAGCGCCGCTCCTCCTGCCGCCCGAAGAGCTTGATCGACTGCACGCCGCGCACCGTCTCGAGGAAATGGCTCTGCTGCTTTGCGGTGTGGACGATGTGCTCCTCGGTCGCGCGACGCAGCGGATCGTAGAATGCCCATCGCAGCGTGCCGTACAAGGCGACCGCGCAGGCCGCGATTCCGGTGAGCGTCGGGCTGTAGACCAGCATCATCGCGAAGGTGGCGATCGCCATCACGCCGTCGATGAGCGCTTCCACGAAGCTGGAAGTCATGGTGCGCTGGATATTGTTCACCGCACCGAATCGCGACACGACATCGCCCAGGTGCCGCTTTTCGAACCAGCTCACCGGCAGCTTCAAGAGATGCGAGAAGACGTTCGCGAGCCATTGCAGGTTGAGCGTCGTGCTGAGATAGAGCACCACCCAGGACCGCAGGAGCGTCAACGCCACCTGCACGACCGCGAGCATGAGAAAGCCAAGCCCCAGCACCGTGAGGAGATCGCGATCGGCCGAGACTACCGCGCCGTCGATGGCCCATTGCATGTAGAAGGGACTCACGACTGCGATCGCCTGCAGCGCGAGTGCGAGGATGAATACCTGCGCGAGCGAACGCTTGAGCCCCACGACCGGCCCCAGCAGGTTGCGCAGGTGCACCGGGCGGCGATCGTCGGCGGGATGGAATTCCGCGGTCGGCGAAAGCTCCAGTGCGATTCCGGTGAAATGCTGGGAGATGTCGGCGAGCGTGAGGCGGCGCAGGCCGAACGCGGGATCGTGGATTACCGCGCCGCGCGCATCCGCGGACTTGAGGACCACGAAGTGATTGAGATCCCAATGGAGGATGCACGGCGCGCGCAATTGCGCGAGCTCGTCCAGCTCGAGGCGCAGCGGCCGCGGCGCGAGGTGCAGCCGTCCCGCGACCTGCATGAGGTACGCGAGCGTCGCGCCCTTCAACGACACCGTGAAGCGCCGGCGCATTCCCGCGAGGTCGATGCGATGCCCATGGAAGCACGCGATCATGCCGAGGCTCGCGAGCCCGCACTCGGCGGCCTCGGTCTGCAGGAACACGGGCAAGCGACGCGCCGAACCGAACCGCAAGCCACCCGGCAATTCCATCACGCTCTTCCGGCGAGGCTCAGGAGCGGCTCGAACACCCATTCGATGAGGCGGCGGCGATCGAGGAGGATGTCCGCCTCGACCTGCATGCCGGGCTGCAACGGCTCGAGCCTTCCGTAGGCGCGAATCGCCTGGCCCTCGAGCGCGACCTTGATGCGATAGACGGGCTCGCGCGTACCGTCGATCGGCGTGAAGCCGAGCTCGTTGGGGAGCATCGGATTGTGCGACACCGCGATGACGCTCGCCCGGTGCATGCCGAACTTCTGGTGCGGATAGGCGAGGTAGCGAAGCAGCACCTCCTGCCCCGCGTGCACGAATCCGATGGAGCGCGACGGCGAGTAGAGATGGCCTTCGAGAGTCGCGTTCTCGGGAATGATCGTCGCGAGAGGCGTGCCCGGCGTGACCATCTGGCCCGGCTCGACGAGGACAGTGGCGACGGTGCCCGAAACCGGCGCCACGATCGCCGCGTGATATTGGAGATCGCGCTCGATGCGCTCCTGGTCGAGGGAGGCGCGCTGCATGTCGAGGGCCGCGAGCTGCGAGCTCGCCCGTGCTCGCGCCGTATCCGCGTCGAACTCCACCGCCGCGAGCTCGCGCGCGAGCGCCAGGCGCGTGCGTCGAAGCTGCTCGAGCCGCGCTTCCTGGTCGAGCGCCGCGTCGCGTTCGCGGTCGAGCGCGGCGGGCGAAAGAAAGCCGATGTCCTCGAGGCGCCGCGCGCGCTCGACGCCATTCGTCGCGATCGTCATGCGCTTGGCTTGCGACGCCATCTCGGCGTCGACCTGCTCGATCTCGCGCTGGAATCCCGCGTGACGCTGCGAGAACGCGGCCTGTTCGCTTCGCATCGCGGTGCCGGCGAGCTGGAGCTGCAGCAGGAGGGCATCGCGTCGTTCCGCGACCCGCGACGTGATGGCCCTGCCGACATCCTCCTTCGCGCGGCTTGCGCGCCCGTCGCCGAGGATCATGAGCGCGCCATCCTTCCGCACGCGATCGCCTTCGCGGACATGGACGGCCTCGACGATGCCCGATTGCTGCGCGATGATCTTCGCCACGCCTTCGATCGGCGCAAGCACGCCCGTCACGCGCGCCTTGCGCGTGTACTCGCCCGAGATGAAGAAGAGGCCGAGCACGATCGAGAATGCGAGCGCGCAGACCGTGATGAAGGTGAACGAAATCGGGCGGATGAGGACCACCCGGCCAAGCCACGCGGCGGAGCGCGCCTGCTCCGACTCCTTGCGGAATAAGGGTCGATCGTCCGGCATGGAGCTAGCGCTGCGGGAAGCCCGCGGCCATCATGCCGGCGCGGGCTTGAAGCGGCGCCAGAAGAGGATGAACAGGGGAATGAACAGCGCAGCGATCACGAATTCGGGAATCCAGCTCGAGAGCTCGCCGATGGACTGCCGCGGCTTCACGTAGAAGAGACCGCCCAGAAGCCAGGGAAAAGCAAGAAGGTTGTACGCCGCGTGAATGAAGATGCCGGGCCACAGCGATTGGTAGCGGAGGTACACGAGCGCATAGACGACGCCCATCGGGGCCGCGAAGACGGCGGTCTCCAGATGAAATACACCGAACACCGCGCTCGAGGAAATCACGGAGGACCACACGCCGTGCCGCACGATCCAGAGATTGAGCAGGTAGCCTCTGAAGACGAGCTCTTCGGCGATGGGCGCCACGATCACCGAGCCCAGGAGGGCTGCCAGATACTTGATCTCCAGCGGGGCTAGAAGCTCTGTGAACCGAAGTGCGCGGAAAGCCTCGGGATGTGCAAGCAGGATAGGAAGGCACACGAGCACTCGATAGAGTCCGTACCCCCACGCGAGCGTGAGAGCGAAGGCGAAGCCCAGGTCGATGGCCGAAGGCCGCGGTACCGGTTTGGCAAACAAGCCTCTCAACGTGCGGCGAAACTCCGGAACGATGACCGTGAAGGCGAGGATGATCGCGGAGAAAATGCCCTGGAGCGCAAGATTCCAGGCCTCTCGCCTGAAGGCAGCGTCGATGTGCTGCGTCGCCTTGAACGAACCGACGATGGCAACCGACCATGCGACGAAGAAAAGAAACACGACGTGCCACGGCTTGACGGCGCCACTCGTCAATGCACTTCTTGCGTTCGTGGGTTGCGAGGGCATCGCCAGGATTTCCCCTCTGGGGCCGGAGGGCCCCAGTTCGAGGAGAGCCTACTTCATAGCCGCCGCGACGCGTTCGATGACGTGCGAGGTCACGTCCACGAAGCCTTCATAGACCGCGATCAGTCCGCTGGACGGATCGGGGGCTCCGGTACTGACGCTCGGATTGGCGCTCACGGTCACCGTCGTCGGACACGACGCCGCCCCGTCTCCGCCGGAAATGCTCGTCGCCGCTTCGGCCGACAGGGGTTGGGGGGAACTGCCGTTCGTTTGCTTGGTGTCTTCCATTTCGATGTCCTTCGTCGTTCAGGTTGTGAGCTGGCCCTTCTTGATCGCGTCGCTCATCGGATCGGGGGGAACGAACGGTCCGTTCGGTCCGATCGGGTCGATGGGTCCGATCGGTCCGCCGGGAATGCCGAAGAA
>JADGRS010000311.1 GCA_017880705.1 Burkholderiales bacterium | reverse complement strand
GTAGAGGCGATGCCGGCGTTATAGGAAAGGGTGATTATCTCAAATAACGCGCCTCAGGTGAGATAGGCCTTGCTTTCCCTGCTCCGTGGCCAGAGCGCGAGCAGATCCTTCTCGGTGGCGCGCACGTAGCCCTTCTCGGTGATCAGGCCGGTGACGAATTCCGCGGGCGTCACGTCGAAGGCGGGGTTGGCGACCGGCGTCGCGCGCGAGGCGATGAGCACTTCGGCGAATTTTCCTTGCGCGTCGAGCCCGCGCACGACGCGAAGCTCGTCCTCGGGCCGCTCCTCGATGGGGATCTCGCGGAGCGCATCCTCGATTCCCCAGTCGATCGTGGGCGTCGGAACGGCGGCGTAGAAGGGAATGTCGTTGGCGCGCGCGGCGACCGCCTTCAGGTAGGTGCCGATCTTGTTGCACACGTCGCCGCGGCGCGACACGCGGTCCGCGCCGACAAGCACCAGATCGACCATGCCGCGCTGCATCAGGTGGCCGCCCGCGTTGTCGGCGACGAGCGTGTGGGGCACCCCGCCGCCGGCGAGCTCCCACGCGGTGAGGAGCCCCTGGTTGCGCGGGCGCGTCTCGTCGACCCACACGTGGATCGGAATGCCGCGCTCGTGCGCCATGAAGATGGGCGCCGTGACGGTGCCCCAATCGACGGTCGCGATCCATCCGGCGTTGCAATGGGTGAGGATGTTCACCGGGCGCTTGCGCGCGGCGTACTCCCTTTCGAGGATCGCGAGCCCATGCCGGCCGATGGACTCGTTGAGCGCGACGTCCTCGTCGGCGATCGCCTGCGCCTCGTCCCAGGCGGCCACCAGGCGCTCCGAGACCTTCACGGTCGCGAGGCGCTCGCGCATCCGCCCGATCGCCCAGGCGAGATTCACCGCGGTGGGACGCGTGGTGCGCATCAACGTGGAGGCTCTCGAGATCGACTCGTCGGAAGGATCGCGCGCCACCGCGAGCGCGATGCCGAACGCCGCCGCGACGCCGATGAGCGGCGCGCCGCGCACGCGCATGCTGCGGATGGCGTCGGCCATGGCCTCGGCCGAGGCGATCGTCGCCGTCTCGAAGACGTGCGGCAATCGTGCCTGGTCGATGATGTGGATGACGCCACTGGACTCGTCGGCCCACAGGCTGCGGTAGTGCACTTGCCCGACTTTCATCATTGCGAGTCTAACCGAACTGTTTCGCGTCGTTCGGCGCGCTTCATCTCGGGTAGAATAGGAATTTCCAGCACGGGGTCTGTCATGACCAAGTACGTCTTCGTGACCGGCGGCGTCGTTTCCTCCCTCGGAAAAGGCATCGCCGCCGCCTCCCTCGCCGCGATCCTCGAATCGCGCAAGATCAAAGTCTCCCTCGTAAAGCTCGATCCCTACATCAACGTCGATCCCGGCACGATGTCGCCTTTCCAGCACGGCGAGGTGTTCGTGACGGAGGATGGCGCGGAGACCGACCTCGACCTCGGCCACTACGAGCGCTTCTCCTCGACGCGCATGACCAAGGCCAACAATTTCACCACCGGGCAGATCTACGAGCGCGTCATCAACAAGGAGCGCCGCGGCGACTATCTCGGCGGCACGGTGCAGGTGATCCCGCACATCACCGACGAGATCAAGGCCTCCATCAAGAACGCCTGCAAGGATGCCGAGGTCGGCATCATCGAGATCGGCGGGACCGTGGGCGACATCGAGTCGCTGCCGTTCCTCGAGGCGATCCGCCAGATGGGCATCGAGGAGGGCCGCACCAACACGTGCTACATCCACCTCACGCTCGTGCCTTACCTCGACGTCGTGGGCGAGATCAAGACCAAGCCCACGCAGCACTCGGTGAAGGAGCTGCGCGGCATCGGCATCCAGCCCGACATCGTGATGTGCCGCTCGGAAGTTCCCATCCCCGAGAGCGACCGCCGCAAGATCGCGCTGTTCACCAACGTGGACGTGCGCTCGGTGATCTCGGCGTACGACATGGACTCGATCTACAAGATTCCCTTGGCGCTGCACAAGCAGGGGCTGGACGAGATCGTGTGCCGCAAGCTCGACCTCGCGGCCTACCCGGCGGACCTCACGATGTGGGAGAACATCGTCGACGCGCTCGAGAACCCCGAGCATCAAGTCGACATCGCGATGGTCGGCAAGTACATCGACCTCACGGACTCGTACAAGTCGCTCACCGAGGCGCTCATCCACGCGGGCATCCACACCCGCACCAAGGTGAACATCCACTACATCGATTCCGAGCAGATCGAGTCGAAGGGCATCGAGACCCTGAAGGACATGGACGCGGTGCTGGTGCCGGGCGGCTTCGGCAAGCGCGGCATCGAGGGCAAGATCGCGGCGGTGAAGTACGCGCGCGAGAACAAGGTCCCGTACCTGGGCATCTGCCTCGGCATGCAGATCGCGGCGATCGAGATCGCGCGCAACAAGTGCGACCTCGAGGGCGCCAACTCCACCGAGTTCGATCCCGACACGCCGCACCCGGTGATCGCGCTCATCACCGAGTGGCAGAACCACGACGGCAAGGTCGAAAGGCGCGACGAGAAGTCCTACCTAGGCGGCACCATGCGCCTGGGCGCGCAGCCGGCGTCGGTGAAGAAGGGCACGCTCGCGCACCGGATCTACGGGAAGGACACGGTCGCGGAGCGCCATCGCCATCGCTACGAGGTGAACAACCACTACGTGGGCCGCCTCGAGGCCGCGGGGCTGATGGTCAGCGCGAAGACGAAGGCCGAGGATCTCACCGAGATCGCCGAGCTCGCCGACCATCCCTGGTTCGTCGGCGTGCAGTACCACCCCGAGTTCACCTCGACGCCGCGCGAAGGCCACCCGCTCTTCAAGTCGTTCATCAACGCGGCGCTCGAGCAGCACAAGCTCCGGGTCCCGGAGCCGGCTCTGAAAGTCGTCACCAAATAGGTCATTCCCGCGAAGGCGGGAATCCAGCCATATGAAACTTTGCGGATTCGAAGCGGGTCTCGACAAGCCGTTATTCCTCATCGCCGGCCCTTGCGTCGTCGAGAGCGAGCAGCTGCAGATGGATGTCGCGGGAAAGCTGAAGGAGATGACGGCCGAGCTCGGCATTCCCTTCATCTTCAAGTCGTCGTACGACAAGGCGAACCGCAGCTCCGGAAAATCCTTCCGCGGGCCGGGAATGGAGAAAGGCCTCGAGATCCTCGCGAAGGTGAGGAAGACGCTCGGCGTGCCGATCCTCACCGACGTGCACACCGAGGAGGAAGTGCCGGCCGTGGCGGCGATCGTCGACGTGCTGCAGACGCCGGCATTCCTCTGCCGCCAGACCGATTTCATCCATGCCGTCGCCCGCGCGGGCAAGCCCGTCAACATCAAGAAGGGCCAGTTCCTCGCGCCGTCGGACATGAAGAACGTGGTCGACAAGGCGCGCGAGGCGAGCGGCGCCGACAACATCATGGTGTGCGAGCGCGGCGCCTCCTTCGGCTACAACAACCTCGTCTCCGACATGCGCTCGCTCGCGATCATGCGCGACACCGGTTGCCCGGTCGTCTTCGACGCGACGCATTCCGTGCAGCTGCCGGGAGGCCAGGGAACGTCTTCCGGCGGGCAGCGCGAGTTCGTCCCGGTGCTCGCGCGCGCCGCGGTGGCGACGGGCGTGTCGGGCGTCTTCATGGAGACGCATCCCGATCCGTCGAAGGCGCTGTCCGACGGCCCCAACGCGTGGCCGCTCGCGCTCATGCGCGACCTTCTCGCGACGCTGAAGGACATCGACGCCCTAGTGAAGCGCCGCGGCTTCGCCGAAGCATCCCTCTAAAAATTCGTGTCAGGTACGCATTTTCGAATTCGTACCTGACACGGATTTCTAATCCGTACCTGACACCAATTTTATGTCCTTGAAATTACTGGTCCTGGGTGCCGGCGGCATCGGCGGATATTTCGGCGGGCGCCTCGCGCAGGCGGGCGAGGATGTCACGTTCCTGGTGCGCCCGAAGCGGCGCGAGCAGATCGCGCGCGACGGCCTCGTGATCGAGAGCCCTTTGGGCAACGCGAAGTTTCCGGTGAGGTCCGTGCTCGCGGAGGAGCTGAAGCCCGGCTACGACATGGTGCTCTTCACCTGCAAGGCCTACGACCTCGACTCGGCCATGGACGCGATCGTCCCCGCCATGGATGGCAAGTGCGCGGTGCTTCCGCAGCTGAACGGCATGGCCCACCTCGAGCGCCTCGACGAGCGCTTCGGAAGGTCGCAGGTGATGGGCGGCGTCGCGCAGATCAACGCGAC
>JADGRS010000042.1 GCA_017880705.1 Burkholderiales bacterium | reverse complement strand
ACGCTCTCGGGCGGGGAGATGCAGCGCGCCGCGATCGCGCGTGCGCTGGTGCACTCGCCGCGCCTCGTGCTCGCCGACGAGCCGACGGGAAACCTCGACGAAGGCCATGCTGTCGCGGTGCTCGCGTGCCTCGGCGAAGCTGTAAAGCGCGCCGGGGCCGCCGCTTTGATGGTGACGCACTCGCGCATCGCCGCGGCCGCGGCCGGTCGCGTGCTGCGCCTCGCGGGCGGGCGCCTTCGCGGCGAGTCGCTGTGAATCCTTCGCTCGCCGCACTTCTCATGCGCGCGGCGCTCGCGGCGAACGCGCTTCGCCTCGCGCTGACGCTCTCGTGCATCGCGCTCGGCGTGGCGCTCGCCGGAGCGGTGCACACGGTGCATACCTCGGCGCTCGCCGAGATCGACCGCGCGGCGCGCGCCATCGCCGGAAAGGCCGACATCGAGATCCGCGGGCCCCGCAGCGGCTTCGACGACGTGCTCTTCGCCGCGGTCGCCGGCCGCGCCGAGGTGGCGGTCGCGAGCCCCGTCGTCGAACTCGAAGCCGCCTTCGCGGACCGGCCCGGCGCGCTGCGCATCCTGGGCATCGATCCGCTGCGTGCCGTGCGCCTGCAACCCGCATTCGTCGCGGACCGGGCGATGACGGGCGCGCCGCGGGCTTCCGCCCTTCTCGAGGCGGGCACCTTGTGGCTGTCGCCGGCGGCCGCGTCGCGATTGGGAGCGCGCGAAGGCGACACGCTTCGCCTCGTCTCGGGAAGCTCGGCGCTCGAGTTGCGCGTCGCGGGAACCCTGCCCGCGATGGACGCGGCGGGCGAGCTCGCGGTGATGGACATCGCGGCCGCGCAAGCGCGCTTCGATCGAATCGGCCGGATCTCGCGCATCGACCTGCGATTGCGCGCGGGCGTCGATGCGGAGCGCTTTCGCGCGAGCCTCGCCGCCATGCTCCCGCCGGGCGTGGTCGCATCGAGCGCGGCGGCGCTCTCGGGGCGCGCGGCCGACATCTCGCGAGCGTACCGAGTGAACCTCGATGCGCTGGCGCTCGTCGCGCTCGCCACGGGAGCGTTCCTGGTCTTCTCGACGCTCGCGCTGCAGGCGGCGCGGCGGCAGCAGGAATTCGCGCTGCTGCGCGCCCTCGGCGTGACGCGGCGCGGAGTGGCAACCCTGCTCGCGCTGGAAGGCGCGCTCATCGGCAGCCTGGGCGCGGCGGCAGGCACGGCGGTCGGCCTCGTCGGAAGCCGGGAGCTTCTCGCGCGGGCGGGAGGCGATCTCGGCGCGGGATTCTTCAGCGCCCGGAACGTCGCGTTCACGCCGGACTACGTGGCGCTCGCATTCATCGCGGCGCTCGGAATCGCCATGTCGATCGGGGGCGCGCTATGGGTCGCGCGGGCCGCCGGGCGCATCGTCGTCGCGGAGGCGTTGCGCGATCGCGCCATCGACCTGCCCACCACGGCGAGCGCGAGCCCCTGGCCCGCGCTCGCCTTCTTCGCCGCGGGTATCCCGCTGCTCTTTCTCCCGCCGATCGCGGGATTGCCGCTTGGAGGCTACGGCGCGATCACGCTGTGGCTCGCCGCCTCCGTGGCCGCTGTCGGTCCCTCGTGCCGCGCGCTCTTGCGCGTCATCGACCCGCGCGAGGCCGCGATCGTCTCGCTCGCGATGGCCCAGGTGCGCCACCTTCCCGGCCATCTCGCCGCAAGCGTCGCGGGCATCGTCGTCAGCGCCTCGCTTTGCGTCGCGATGGCGATCATGGTCTTTTCGTTTCGCGTCTCGCTCGAGGATTGGCTCGCGGGCGTGGTGGGCGCCGACCTCTACGTGCAGTCGTCGTCGGGCGCGAGCGCCGGTTACTTCTCGCTCGACGAGCAGGCTCGCATCGCGGCGCTTCCCGAGGTTCGATCGGTCGACGCTCTCCGGCAGGAGCGGCTCGCGCTCGATTCCCACGGGCCGCCCCTGAGCCTCATCGCGCGTCCCATCAACGCGCGCATCCTCGCGGGTTTCCAGGCCGAGCCGCGCGCGATGCCCGGGGCCGGCGCGATTCCCGTGTGGATCTCGGAAGCGGCGCGCGACATATACGGATGGAAGGCGGGCGATCGAATCTCGCTCCCGATCGCAGGACGGGCGACGCCCGTTCAGGTCGCCGGGGTCATTCGCGACTACGCGCGCACGTGGGGAGCGGTGCTGATTCCCGTGGAGGAGTACCGCAGGCTCACCGGCGATACGCGCGCCAACGACCTCGCGATCCACCTGCGCGAGGGCGTGGACTCGGTCCACGGCGAGGCGGCGGTGCGCGCGGCGCTGCCGCACGCGAGCGCGCTCGCCTTCGAGGATGCCGCAGGGCTGCGCCGGCGTTCGCTCGCGATCTTCGATCGCAGCTTCGCGGTGACCTATGCCCTCGAGGCGATCGCGATCGTGATCGGCCTCGCCGGCGTCACCGCGAGCTTCGCCGCCCTGGCCTGGTCGCGCCGACGCGAGTTCGGCGTTTTGCGCTTCCTCGGGCTCAACCGGCGCGAGATCCTGCGCCTCCTCGCGCTCGAGGGCGCCGCCACCGGTGCGCTCGGCGCGACGCTCGGCCTGGTGTCCGGCATCGCGATCAGCCTGGTCCTGCTGCGCGTGGTGAATCGCCAATCATTCCATTGGAGCCTCACGGTGCACTGGCCCGTCGCCGCCCTCTTCGCCCTGGTCGCCGCGATCGTCGGGCTCTGCGCCGTGGGCGCGCGCGTAAGCGGCGCCCTTGCGGTCCGGAGCGAAGCGGTGCTGGCAGTGAAGGACGACGCGTGAGCATCGAACGCAGATGCGGTGCCGCGGAATGCAATCAAACAGCTTTGAATCCGCCGATAAACGCCGATGAACGCCGTAAAGGCAAAGGCATATTGGAGTTTCGCGCCATGGCCCCAGTATCTCGAAATTCCAAATGGGTTTCGCCTTTACGGCGTTCATCGGCGTTTATCGGCGGATTCAAAGCCTTTCTGTTCGCATTAGCCACATCGCTCGCGCTCGGAAGCGGTGCCCAGGAGTTCGGGACGGTGACGCCGGGAAAGAAGTTCGAGTTCCCGCGCGACGCGGGGTCGCATCCGGACCACCGAATCGAGTGGTGGTATGTGACGGGGCAGCTCGAGACGAAGCGCGGACCCATGGGATTCCAGGTGACGTTCTTCCGGATGCGCAATCGCGACGCCGAAGGCAATCCGAGCCGCTTCAACGCGGCGCAGCTGCTGTTCGCCCACGCGGCGCTCGCCGATCCCGACAAGGGCCGGCTGCTGCACGACGAACGCTCGGCGCGCGCGCTGCCCGGTCTCGTCCAGGCCATGACGGGCGACACCGACGTGCGCCTCGACGACTGGGTGTTGAGGCGCGAGGCCGGCGCATACCGCGCGCGCATCGATGCCGAAGACTTCGCGCTCGATCTCGCGATGGCGCCCACGCAACCCGTGCTGCTGCAGGGCGATCGCGGCTACAGTCGCAAGGCTCCGGCCGCCGATCACGCGAGCTACTACTACAGCGAGCCGCATCTCGCGGTGAAGGGGCGCATCAGGTCCGGCACGGAGTCGCTCGAGGTGCAAGGCGAGGCGTGGCTCGACCACGAATGGTCGAGCGAGCTCCTCGCCGAGGAGGCCATCGGTTGGGACTGGCTCGGCGCGAACCTCGAAGACGGCGGCGCGTTGATGGCGTTTCGCATGCGCGGACGCGACGGCTCGACGTTGTGGGCGAGCGCGACCTCCCGCAAGCCGGGCGCCGCGCCGGTCGTCTACGCGGCGAACACGATTCGATTCAGGACGCGGCGCAGCTGGCAATCGCCGCGCACCGGAACGTTCTATCCTGTGTCGATGGACATCGAAATCGCCGGCGCGCTCTGGCGCGCCGATCCGCTGATGGACGGCCAGGAGCTCGACGCACGCGCGAGCACCGGGACTCTCTACTGGGAAGGCGCGGTGCGCATCGAAGGTCCGGACGGCGCGCGCGGGCGCGGGTACCTCGAGCTCACCGGGTACGCCGAGCGCATGAAGTTCTGATGCGCGCATCCGGGAGCGTGCGCTCCGAAATCGGCAACCTGCCGGCCCTCGACGGGCTGCGCGGCGTCGCGGTGCTGTGGGTGATCCTCTTTCACGCCTTCGTGCTGCGCAAGGATCTCGGCGATCCCTGGATCGGCATCGCCGCATCCTCGACCTGGCTCGGGCCCGTGATCGGCTCGGGCTACCTGGGCGTCGACCTCTTCTTCCTCCTCTCGGGATTCCTTCTCGCGCTCCCGTGGTTCGTGCACGCGATACGCGGCCAGCCTCCCCCCTCGGCCCGCGAGTTCTACGCGCGCCGCGCGCGCCGCATCCTGCCCGCCTACTACGCGCAGCTCGTGCTTCTCTTCGCGGTGGTGCTGCCCCTCCTGCGCGGCCTGGACTACTGGCGATCGGACCTGTACGTGTACGTGTACAACCTCGTCACCCACGCGACCTTCCTGCACAACACGACGCCGCTCTCGAGCGGCTCGATGCAGGTGAACGGCGCGCTGTGGACGCTTGCGGTCGAAGTGCAGTTCTACCTGCTCGTGCCCCTGGTCGCGCCGCTCGTGGTGCGTTGGCCCGGCCGGGCCCTTGCCGTGTCCTTCGCTCTGGCGATCGCATGGCGGCTCGCCACGGACGACGGACTCGGGCCGCTCGTCGCGTTCGAGATCGCGCTGGGCCGTCCCTGGGGATGGACCGAGGGCGTGGTTCGATACCTGCTCCTGCACCAGCTGCCGAGCTATTGCGGCCACTTCGTCCTCGGGATGGTCCTCGGGGGCGCATGGCTATCGTGGCGCGAGGGCGAGCATTCGCGCGTGGCGCGGCGCGCGCTCGACGCGGGGCTCGTGCTCGCTCTCGCCCTCCTCTATTGGGCGATCGCGATCGACGGCCGCGTCGCAGGCAGCCTCGCCTGGGCGATTCCCCCCTTGTGCCTTGGATTCCTGCTCTGGCGAGCCGCGCTGGGCGGCCGCGCGGCGAGGATCCTCGCCAGCGGACCGCTCGCGTTCGCGGGGCGCGTGAGCTACTCCGCCTATCTGTTGCACCTGCCGATGTTGTTCCTCTGGAACCGCGGCGCGGCGACGCTTGCACCGTGGTTGTCGTTGCCGCTCTATCTCGCGGCGGTGTTCTCCCTGTCGTGGTTATCGTGGCGTTTCATCGAGCGCCCGTTCCTGCGCCGCGGGAGCGCCCGCAGCGGACCCCGCGTGCCCATGAACGACGAGATGCCGCTGGCCAACCGGCCCTAGGGCGCGCCTCGCTACTGCGAGCGAGCACGCGAGCCCACGCCGAGCGCGGTGCCGATGGCGAGGACCTGCAGCAACGCGACGCCCCAGAGGACCTGCGTGTAGCGCCCGGCGTCCATCAGCGGGCCGAAAGCGAGCGGCGCGAGCGCGAGACCGGCATCGATGCCCGAGTACACGAAGCCGTAGACGCGGCCGAAGGCGCCGGTGCCGAAGGTGCTGGTGGCGGCACGCCGTACCAGCATGTCGCGCGAAGGCCCGATGAAGCCGACGCTGAATCCCATGCATCCCATGAGCGCGACCACGCTCCAGCCCGGGACCGACCCGCTGGCGAGCGCCACCGCGCAGAGCGCCGCGGCCGCGAGCGACATCGCGACGCGCCGGTCTTCGCGCTCGCCGCCCGTCGCGAAGAATCCGCCGGTCGCGGTTCCCGCCGCGCTACCCAGCAGGTACGCCGTCAGCGCGGACGTCGCGAACGCAAGCGTTACGCCATAGGCGCGCTCGAACAGCGGCGGCGCGAAATTCTGCAGCGCGCCGAACGCCATCACCGAGATCAGGAAGAAGGCGAAGCACATCCACACGACGCCCACGCCCAGAAACGCGAACGAGCCACCCTCGCGCTTCGCGGCGATCTGCGGCAGGTGGCGTGACGAGTCGTCGAGCACGCCCCGGCAGGAAAGGAGCACGCCCAGCGCGAGAAATCCCACGATCGAGGCTCCGACGCACGCGGCGCGCCATCCCATCGTGCCGGCGATCGCGAGAACGAAGACGGGCGCCGCGGCCCAGCCCAGCGTGCCCGAGAGCCCGTGCACCGAGAATGCGTGGCCGAGGCGCTGGGTCGACACGCGGCGGTTCATGATGGTGTAGTCGGCCGGATGGAAGACGCTGTTGCCGAGACCCGCGACCATCGCGGCGGCGAGAAGCATTCCGTAGCTCTGCGCCGAGGCGTAGGCGAGGCCTCCCAGCGAAAGCAGCGCAACGCCTCCGCAAAGGACGCGCATGCCGCCGAAGCGATCGACCGCGAAGCCGGCGAGCGCCTGCCCTATCCCGGAGACGACGTAAAAGGTCGTCATGATCGCGCCCACCTGGGTGAAGTTGAGCGAGAAATCGCGCATCAGCCAGAGGAAGAGGGGAGGAATGACGAAATGGAAGAAATGCGACGTCCCGTGGGCGAATCCCACCACGGAAATGACGGTCGCGTCCTGGCGGACGCTCGCTGCGGCGGGATTGGCGGCGGACATGGCGACATCATATCGTGGGGTCGCCGGCGGAAGGAGTTGAGCCGCGCGCATGTTATGTCGCTAAACTAGCGGCATTGCCCGACTCCCGCCCTGCATGAGCCAAGTCGCAGACCACACAGGAATGCTCGGCGAAATCCGTGACGCTCTCGCGCGTCCCTTCGGGGAGGCCATGGGCGCGCATGTGCCGCAAGTCATCGACCTGCTCGAGCAGCAGCTCGCGCTCGCCGAGGACCGCTCCCGCTGGAAGCCCTTGAAGGGCGCGGTGGAGCTGCTGAAGGGCCTGCGGCCGACGCTCGGGCCGCGAGTGACGAAGGAAGTCGCCGCGCGCTTCGACGCGAAAGTCGACCCGGACCAGAACGCCTTCGGCAAGACGGCGCGCTTCTCGATGGATTCGCTGTCGCTGGTGGCCGACGACCAGATCCAGGAGGAGATCGCGCTCGGCAACACCACCAAGAGGCTGAAGGAGCAGGTCGGCGACGAGCTCTTTGCGCTCACGCGCCGCGTGGCCACGCTCATGGATCGCGAGGAGCTTCCCGACGACGTGAATCCCGTGTTCCCGCGGATCTTCGCGCGCGGGTTGATGGACGCGCTCGGCGATTCCAGCGCCGACAGCGACAGCCGCCTCGCCGCGTTCTCCGGTTTCGGCCCGATCGTGCTCGAAGAGGTTGCCGCGGCGTACGCGGCGACCAATCAGCTCCTGCGGCAACGCGGCGTTCTTCCGGATTTCAAGCGCAGCTACGGCACTCCCGTGCAGGCGCCACGGCGCGGCGTGCAGCCCGGCATTTCCGAAGGCGGCGCGATGCCGGCATCCGGCGCAGTCGGAGGAGCCGGTGGAATCGGCGCGACCGCGTCCGGGCCGGCACCGGGCGGCTCGGGCGTCTCGCCGCTCGATCGGCTCTTCGCGCTCGCATCGGGACAACCTGCCGTTCGCGCCGCCCCTTCGTTCGCTTCGCCGACGCCGACAACGCCGCCGCCCGATGGATCCGTCACCATCAACGTGCGGCCGGAGCTGGCCGAAGCGCTGCGCATGCTCGAGCCCCGCCTCGCGGCGCTTCTGACGGCGTCCCAGGCTCCTGCGTCGATGGACTCCGGATCGACGATTCACGGGGCAATCGCCCTGGGCGCCGCCCCGATTCCCGCAAGCTCCGCGGCCGTGCACCAGGCGAAGCAGGAGATGCGCGCCTCGCTCACCCCCGACGACGTCGTGGTCGCTGACCTGGTTGCCGCGCTCTTCGATCGGCTCTTCGCCGACACGCGCCTCACGGATGCGACGCGCGCGCAGATCAGCCGCCTGCAACTTCCGGTCTTCAAGGCGGTGATGCAGGATCGCGCGTTCTTCACCGACCGCCGCCATCCGATCCGCGCCCTCATCGACACGATGGCGGAGCTCGGCGCCTCGGAC
Source organism: Burkholderiales bacterium (assembly GCA_017880705.1). Lineage (GTDB taxonomy): Bacteria > Pseudomonadota > Gammaproteobacteria > Burkholderiales > Usitatibacteraceae > Usitatibacter. Next base: position 5,007 of record JADGRS010000042.1, on the reverse strand, counting down.
GATTCCGTCGCGGTCGACGGCAAGCCCCCGTCGCGCTGGATCTCGACGGTGGTCGGCGAGATCCTCGAGCGCCATGCCGAGGACTCCCAGGCGTTCGCGCGAGCGCTCCCGCGCCTCGCGCAGATCCTCGAGCGCCACCGCGAAGCCGTGCTCGACCAGGACGCCGAGATCCGCGAGCTGCGCGAGCGCGAGGCCAACCTCACCGCCGTTCGCGAAGCCTCGCTCGCGATCGCGCATCGCCTGGCGGCGGCGTCGTACCCGCAGGAGGCGGCCGCATATCTCTACGGACGTTATCGCGTCGTCCTGCTCCACGATTTCCGCAACGGCGGCGAGCACTCGTCGAACTGGAGCGCCAGCCTGGAGGTGCTCGACGACATCCTGTGGGTGCTCTCGCCGCGCACCACGCCGGAGGAGCGCGCGCGCCTGGTGTCGCTCCTTCCATCGCTTCTCTTCCGCCTGAAGATGGGCTACCAGCGCGCCGGCCTTGCGCAGGAGGACGCGATGCAGCACGTCGAGGAGCTGAAGCAACTGCTCGACGAGGTGATGCGCTCGCCGGTCGCCGCGGCGCACGGCGCGTTGCGCAAGGTGCCGGCGCCCATGCCCGCCGACGACTTCACGGCGACGCTGCACGTGAACAGCGCCTCGCTCGCCGAGGAAGGGCTCGCGCGCGGCGTGTGGTTCGAGTTCGCCGACGACGACGGCACGAAACACCGCGCCCGGCTCAACTGGATGAGCCCGGTGCAGGGCACGTGCGTGTTCAAGGACCTCGAGCGCAACCGCTCCTTCGCGATTTCGGTCGACGAACTGCGCGAGAAGCGCCGCGCGGGGCACGCCGTGATCGTCGACGGCCCGGGAGTCGCCCAATCGTCCATCGAGGGCGCGATCGCCGACGTGGCGCGCGGTCTGGGCGGCGCGCCCGAGTCGCGAGCGCCGGCGCCGAGGGACGCGGGCCATTAGCCTGGAACAGAACATCCTAACGCAGCGCACTGGCGCCATCGCGACGGTGGTGCTGAATCGCCCCGAGAAGCTGAACGCCCTCACGCGGCCCATGTGGAAGCGCCTTGGCGACGTGTTCGAGGAGCTCTCCGCGGACGATGGCGTGCGTTGCATCGTGATCCGCGGCGCGGGCACGAAGGCTTTTGCCCCCGGAAACGACATCTCCGAATTCGCGACCGAGCGCTCGAATGTCGAGCAGGCGCGAGCGTACGGAGCCGACATGCGCCGGACCATCTCGGCGATGGATCTATGCCCGCATCCGGTCGTCGCGCAGATCCACGGCATCTGCGTGGGCGGCGGTCTCGAGATCGCGGGCCTCGCCGACATCCGCATCTGCGGGGAGTCGAGCCGCTTCGGCGTGCCGATCAACAGGCTCGGGCTGGTGATGGCCTATGCGGAAATCGGGGCGCTCATCGCGCTCGCGGGCGAAGCGACCGCGCTCGAGATCCTGCTCGAAGGCCGCGTCTTCGACGCGCGCGAGGCGAAGGACAAGGGCCTCGTCACGCGCGTCGTTCCCGACGACCAGGTCGAAGCCGAAGCGCGGACCGCGGCGCAGAACATCGCCGATGGCGCGCCGCTCGTCGCCCGGTGGCACAAGAAGTTCGCGCGCCGCCTTCGCGATTCCCGACCACTCACTCCCGCGGAATACGAGGAGGGATTCGCCTGCTTTGGAACCAGAGATTTCCAGATTGGGTATCAGGCGTTTCTCGCGAAGACGAAACCCACTTTCGAAGGCAAATGAGCAACGGGGCGCTGAAGGGAATCAAGGTCATCGAGCTCGCGCAGATCATGGCGGGGCCGACGTGCGGGATGCTGCTCGCCGACATGGGCGCCGACGTGATCAAGGTCGAGAAGCTTCCGGGCGGCGACGACACGCGCAGCTACACGGAGCCCTCGATCCGGGGAGAGTCGGCGGCGTTCATGATCCTCAATCGCAACAAGCGCGGGATCGCGGTGAACCTGAAGAAGCCCGGCGGATTGGAAGTCGTGAAGCGCCTGCTCGCCGATGCCGACGTCGTGACCGAGAATTACCGCAAGGGCACGCTCGAGAAGCTCGGCCTCGGATATGACGTCCTCGAAAAGCTGAATCCTCGCTTGATCTACTGCGCGGTTTCGGGGTACGGCCGCACGGGCCCCTACGCGGACAAGGGCGGCTTCGACCTCATCGCGCAGGGCTTCGCCGGAATCATGAGCATCACGGGTGAGCCCGGCGGCCCTCCCGCGAAGAGCGGCACGTCGATCGCGGACATCAATGCCGGAATCCTCGCCGCGCTCGGCATCGTGTCCGCGCTCGTGTCGCGCGCGACGACAGGCCGCGGGCAGATGGTGGAGACATCGCTCATGGAAGCGGCGATCCAGCAGACCTACTGGCAGTCGGCGATTTTCTTCGCCACGGGCGTGAATCCCGGCCCCACCGGCTCGGCGCACATTCTCACCGCGCCCTACCAGGCGTTTCCCACGAAGGACGGATGGATCAACGTCGGCGGCGCGAACCAGTCGAACTGGGAGCGCATCGTCAAGGTGATCGGGCGCCCGGAGCTCGCGGAAGATGCGCGCTTCAGGACCAACGGCGATCGCATGAAGAACCTCGCGGCGCTGACGCCGCTCATCGCGGAGCGCCTGCTCTCGCGGCCCTCCGCGGAATGGATCCTCGAGTTCGAAGCGGCGGGCGTGCCGGCCGGCCCCGTCAACAAGATCGGCGAGATGCTGGGGGATCCGCAGGTCGCGGCACGCGCGATGGTTCTCGAGGTCGATCACCCGCGCGCGGGACGCGTGAAGACCCTCGGCACGCCGATCAAGTTCTCGGCTACGCCCGGCGAGGTCACCCGCGCCGCGCCCGTCCTCGGCGAGCACACTCGCGAGGTCCTCGAGGGGCTCGGGTACACATCGGCCGAGATCGATCATTTGCGCAACGAAGGCGCGGTACTCGTCGCCGAGTAGAAGCCACTCGAACCAGTTTCTACTTGAATTCCACCGCGGTAGTGTTTGCGCCGCAGAGGAGCACGCCCACCGTGCTGCCGCGCTCGGGCTGCCACGCGCCGCTGATAAGCGCGGCGAGCGCCGCCGCCCCGCCGGGCTCGGCCACGATGCGAAGCGTCTTCCATAACGCGCGCTGGGCTTCGCGGATCGCGTCATCGGTCACGAGCACGGTGCGTGCGACATGCTTCTGGGCGAGCGGGAACATGAGCGCGCCCACTCGCTTCGGCGCGAGCGAATCAGCCGCGATGCCGCCGGCAGGCGCGTCGACGGGCTCGCCCGCCTCGAGCGCGCGCGTGAGCGTGGGCGCGGCTTCGGGCTCGACGCCGATCACCGGCACGCGCCCCGCGTACCACGCCGCGATGCCGCCGATCAGGCCGCCGCCGCCCACCGCAACGAGGAGCGCGTCGAGCTTCGGCGCCTGCTCCTCGAGCTCGACTCCCACCGTCGCCTGCCCCTGCAACGTTTCATACTGATCGTAGGCGTGGATCGGCGCCGCCCCCGATTGCGCGAGCCACTTCTCGCTCGCGAGGAGCGCGTCGTTGTAGCGCTCGCCGGCGATCTCGAGCCTCGCGCCGTAGCCGCGAATCTGCTCGATCTTCGCGAGCGACGCGACGCTCGGCACGAAGATCGTCGCCGGGTGCCGCGTCCTCATCGCCGCGTAGGCGACCGCCGCGCCGTGATTGCCGCCCGATGCGGCCACCACGCCCACCGGGGGAATGTCGCGGGTCAGCAGGCTGTTGAACGCGCCCCGCGTCTTGAAAGACCCCGCGTGCTGCAGGAATTCGAGCTTGAATACGAGGCGCACCGACGCGACGCCGAAGTCGGCGCCATCGACCTCGATGACGGGAGTGCGCCGAATGTGGGGCGCGATGCGCCGCCCCGCGGCGCGGATCGAATCGGGATCGAGCGGCGAGGCCTTCACCAGGTCATTCTATCGGATCGCCCCGGCGGGTCGCGGCATGCCCATCAGCGCACGTCGGGCTCGAAGAAGATCCATCGCGTCTGCGGGAAGCGACCCTTGAAGGCCGTCTCGATCGCGTTGATTTCGTCGACGAGCCCATCGAGGCTTCCCTGCGGGCGCATCTTCGCCTTCACCGCGACCATCACGTCCGCGCCCATGTGCAACGTGAGGAGCTCGAGGACTTTCTCGATCGCGGCCTGGTCCTCGAGCCAGCCCAGCATGATCGCGCGCACCGACGGCTCGACGCCTTGCCCGCTCAGCATCGCCTTCACCTCGATCGCGATCGCCCCGGCGACCACCACCAGGAGCGCTCCGATCGCGATGCTGCCCAGCGCATCGAAAATGGGGTCTCCCGTGAGCCAGGTCGCAAGCACGGCGACAAAAGCGACCGCGAGTCCGGCGAGCGCGGCGACGTCCTCTCCCACGATCACCACGAGCTCGCTGTTGCGGGAGATCCGGAACCACGACCAGAGGCTTCCCCCGCCGCGCGACTTGTTCACCTCGCGCAGCGCGCCCCACAGGGAAAAGCTCTCCGCTCCCAGGCCGAACCCCAGGACGCCCAGGGCGAGCGCGGGATACGCAATCCCCTCGGGATGGCTGAGCTTCTGCCATCCCTCGTGGATCGAGAACATGCCGCCCACGCCGAACAGCATGATCGCGACCATGAACGACCAGAAGTAGGTCTCCTTGCCGAAGCCGAGCGGGTAGTCGAGCGTGGCCTCGCGCCGCGAGCGCTTGAGCCCGAGGAGAAGCAGGAGCTGGTTGCCGCAGTCCGCGGTGGAATGCAGCGCCTCGGCGAACATCGAGCCCGAGCCCGTGATCGCCGCGGCGGCATACTTGGTGATCGCGATGGCGAGGTTCGCGCCGAGCGCGTACACCACCGCGCGCGACGAATCGGCGGGTTGCGACACTCGAATCAGGCCACGCGGATGTTTCGCTCGATCCAGCTCGCGAAGGTGGAGAGAAACTTGGTGAAGAGCTCGCGCGTCGCGTCGCTCGTCACCTTGCCGCCCGCTTCGACCAGCTTGTCGACGCCGCCCACGTACATCTCCGGCTGCTGCACGACCGGC
>JADGRS010000310.1 GCA_017880705.1 Burkholderiales bacterium | reverse complement strand
GCCGTCGTGATCGAGCCGGTCCCGGCACTTTCCCTTTCGGCCGACTACTTCAAGATCCGGCTGAAGGGCGCCATCGTGAACGGCGTTCCGATCAACACGATCCTTTCCGACCTGACCACCTACGGAGGCCTGGTATCGCGCGGCGCCCCCGACCCGAACTTCCCGAATCTTCCCGGGCGCATCTCGAACGTCCTTCAGACCTATACGAACCTGACCGATACGCACATCGAGGGAATCGATGTCGAAGCGCACTACAAGTGGCCGCGCGCCACGTGGGGACGCGTGCGCCTCGATGTATCCGGCACCTACTTCCGGCGCAACGACTCCCAACAACCCGATGGCTCGTATGCGGGCTTCGTGTCCAACACCTTCCAGTCGAACGTCGTCGGCGTGGTCCCGCGCTGGAAGCACTACGCGTCCCTAGGCTTCGATTCCGGCCCGTGGTCGGCAACTCTCGCCCAGACCTATCAGGCGGGCTATATCGATGCTCAGACCGACGGAAACAATGACCTGCGCCGGGTAAGCTCGATGTCGCTGTTCGACCTGCAAGGCCAGTACAACGGGTTCAGGCACCTGACGCTCACCGTCGGCGTGAAGAACCTGTTCGACACCAACCCGCCGCAGACCAACCAGCCCAACTCGTTCCAGGCGCTTTACGATCCGAGCTACTACGACGCCCGCGCGCGATTCCTGTACGGCAGCATCCGCTACGAGTTCAAGTGAGAGCCTTGTAGCACCCCAGCAGCAGAGATTCGGGCCGGCGGATCGCCGGCCCTTTCTTGTGGGGCGATGGTATCTTTGCGTCGCAGCTCTCGATCGCAAGGAAAATCCCATGAAGCCCATAGCGCTCGCCGGCGCGGCCATCGCCACGCTCGTCGCGACGGCGTCCCTCGCGCAGGAGTGGCCCAACGGCCCCGTGCATATCATCGTCCCCTACGGCCCGGGCTCGACTCCCGACATCGTCGCGCGAATCGTGGGCGAGAGGCTCTCCGCGCGCATCGGCAAGCCCCTGGTCGTGGACAACAAGCCCGGAGCGGGCGGGAACATCGGCACCGATGCGGTCGCGAAGGCCGCGCCCGACGGCCAGACGATCGGGTTGAGCATCGCGGGGCCGCTTGGCGTGAACACCCTGCTCTACAAGTCGATGCCCTACGATCCGGCGCGCGACCTCGCGCTCATCACCATCGCCGCGACGCAGCCGAGCGTGCTCGTGGTGACGCCGCGGCTCGGCGTGTCGACGACCGCGGAGCTCGTCGCGGCATTGAAGGCGAATCCGGGCAGGTACAACTATTCGTCCATGGGCGGGGGCAGCATCTCGCACCTCGCGATGGAGGCGCTCGCCGCGCGCAGCGGCGCCGAGATCGTGCACGTGCCCTACTCGGGCTCGGCGCCCGCGGTGCTCGCGCTGCTGTCGGGCGAGGTCGATCTCGCGTGCCTTCCCGCGGCCGCGGTGATGCCGCAGATCAGGGCGGGGAAGCTGAAGGCGCTCGCGGTCGCCACCGAAAAGCGCTCGCCCGCGCTGCCGGATCTTCCGACGCTGCGCGAGGCGGGCATCGAGAACGTGTTCGCGGACGCGTGGATGGGCTTCGTGGTCCCGGCGCGCACGCCCGCCGCGATCGTGAAACGGCTGCAGGAAGAGATCGGGCTGGTGCTCGCCGACCGCGATGTGCGCGAGAAGCTGCGCGCGCAGTACATGGACGTCGTCGCGAATTCGCCGGCGGAGTTTCGCGCCGTGATGAACGCGGACATCGAGCGCTGGAAGCCGGTCATCGAGAAGAACCACATCAGGCTGGACTGACGCGCCATGTCGATCGCGGAGCCCGGGCGGCGAACGCCACTCTTCGGAGAGTTCGACGTCGTCGTGCTCGGCGGCGGCCCGGCGGGCATTGCTGCGGCCGCTTCGGCCGCGCGTCATCGCGCGAGCGTGCTGCTCGTCGAGCGCTACGGCTTCCTCGGCGGCATGGGCACCGCCGCGGGCGTCACCAACTTCTGCGGATTGCATGCGAACGTCCACGGCGAGATACGCCAGGTCGTCCACGGCGTGGCCGACGAGCTGCTGGAGAGGATGCGCGCGCTCGATGGCCTCGCCGAGCCGCATCTCATCTTCGGCAAGATCCATGCGCAGGCTTACGACATGTCGGCCTTCAAATGCGCCGCCGACGCGATGCTCGTTTCCGCGGGTGTGCAGATACTATTCCATGGGCTCGGGGCCGGGGTGCGCCTGGGCGAGGACGGACGCGTCGATTGCCTCTTCGTCGAGACCAAGTCGGGGCGGATGGCGATTCGCGCGCGCGCGTTCATCGACTGCTCCGGCGACGCGGACCTCGCGCACTGGGCGGGCGTCGCGCTGGAGAAGGGCGACGACCAGGGCCACCTCCTCTATCCCACGCTCATGTTCCGCGTGGGCAACGTCGATGCGCAAGCCGCGGGAGAAGCGTGGCGCTCGATTCCGCGACTGATGGACGAGGCGGAGGCCTCGGGAGATTTTCGCTTTCCGCGCCGCGGCGCGATCGTGCGGCCGCAGAAGCACGCGTACGAATGGCGCGTGAACGTCACGCAGCTTCGCAATCCCGACGGCTCCGCGACCGACGGCACCGACGCGCGCTCGTTGAGCGCCGCCGAGCTCGAGGGACGGCGCCAGGTGGTGGACTATCTTCGCTTCCTGCGCGCGCGGGTGCCGGGATTTTCCGAAGCGTATGCGCTCGACATCGCGCCCCAGGTCGGGATCCGCGAGACGCGCCGCCTCGTGGGCGAATACATGCTGAGCGCCGAGGACGTCGTCTCGTGCGCGAGCTTCGAGGACTCGATCGGGGTGAACGGCTGGCCGCTCGAGAAACACGTGGCCGGCGACGTGAAATGGGAATGGCCGCCGATCCCCGAATCTCGCGGCTATAACCAGCTTCCCTATCGCATGATCGTGCCGCGCGCCGGAGACGGCGATCCCAGCAACCTTCTCGTCGCGGGGCGGTGCGCCTCGATGACCCACGAAGGCCAATCCGCGGCGCGCGTGAGCGGCGCCTGCTTCGTGATGGGACAGGCCGCCGGCACTGCCGCTGCGATGGCGCTCGCGAGCGGCGGCGCTGTCCGATCCGTCTCGACGACCGACCTGCTATCGAATCTCACCCGCGACGGCGCATTCCTCGGTTGACAACTTCGTATCCGAGGAATTCGTACCTGACACGAATTTTGGAATTCGTACCTGACACGAATTTTTAGAAATGGCATCGATCGAGATCAGCGAGGAGCGCGGCGTGCGCTACCTGCACTTCGGCTCGCCGTGGGTGCAGGGCGCGATGCGGATCGCGAGGCCGTGGTCGCTCGAGCTCGAGTACACGCGCGAGATGATGATGCCGCTCGTGCTGCGCGCCGAGGCCGCGTGGCCCGCGAGCGTGCTGCAGGTGGGCCTGGGCTCCGCGTCGCTCACGAGATTCCTCCACCACCATCGGCCCGACGCGAAGCTCACCGTGATCGAGATCGCGCCGGCGGTGGTCGCCGCGGCGCGCCAGTTCTTCAAGCTCCCCGAGGAATCGCCGCGGTTGCGCATCGAGATCGCCGACGGCCACGACTACATGGCGGCCGCGCGCCGGCGCTTCGACCTGATCCTCGTGGACGCCTTCGACGACAAGGGGCGTTCGGGCATGCTCGATTCGATTCCCTTCTACCTCAATTGCCGCGCGCGCCTCGCCGACGGCGGAATGGCCTCGGTGAATTTCCTCGATCGGCGCAAGGGAGCGAAGGCCGGCATCGAGCGGATGCGAGCGGCGTTCGACGATCGCGTGCTGGTGCTTCCTCCCTGCGAAGCCGGCAATACCATCGCGATCGCGACGACGGGAGCTCCGATGCGCGAATCCTTCGACGATCTGCGCGCCGCGGCGGCGAAAGTGAGGGAAGGGACCGGGCTCAACCTCCTGCCGACTCTTGCGAGGCTCACCGAGGCGCGCGGGGGCAAGGCCCTCCTCCTGTAACGCGACGTTACACCTCGCGCGAGCGCCGCGGCGCAAGATGATCGCTCGATCCACCGGCTCCGGAAGGATTGGGATGAATCGCTCGACGCGACCGTTCGCCCGTCTCGCCGCGGGCCTCGCATGCTGGTGCGCGATCGCCGCCGCCGCGCAAACGCCGCCGGCGCCGTGCTCCGCGGCCGAAAGTCGGCAATTCGACTTCTGGATCGGCGACTGGGACGTCTTCACGCCGGACGGCAAGCTCGCCGGCACCAACCGCATTGAGGCGATCTACGGCTGCACGCTCCACGAATCGTGGAAGTCCGCGACCGTGCAGGGCCA
>JADGRS010000041.1 GCA_017880705.1 Burkholderiales bacterium | reverse complement strand
CGGCGCCACCGAGATGCTCTTCGGAGCGAAGTTCGCGATGAACTGGAACACTCTCCCGAAAACGATGAAATAGCAGAACGCCATCCCGACGAGGAAGAGCAGCGTGCTGCTCACGATGAGCGGCAGGACGAGCCGCTTCTCGTGGACGTAGAGTCCGGGGGCGACGAATGCCCAGGCCTGGTACAGGACGTACGGCAGCGCGCCGACGAACGCCGCCACGAGGGCGATCTTCATCGGAATGAGGAAGGGCGTGATGACGCCGGTGGCGATCATCCTCGATCCCTGCGGCAGCGAGTTGATGAGCGGCATCGCGAGCAGGTCGTAGAGCTCGGAGCTGTAGTAGAGGGCGGGCAGGCAGAGGATGCCGATCGCGATGAGGCTGCGCACCAGCCGCTCGCGCAACTCGATCAGGTGGGAGAGAAAGGTCTCCTGGCCCTCCTGCGCGGCGGGCTCGCTCGCCAAGTCAGCCTGCCGCCTTGTCGCGCGGCTCGCTCGGGGACGCCGGCTCCTCGATGCCGAGCTCGAGCTGCGGCGAGGCCTGCGGCGCCGTGGGCGCCGAAGCCTCGTTGGCGGCCTGCGCGCTGGTGTCGATCGCGCGCTCCAGCGAAGCGTGCGCCTCGCGAATCTCGCGTTCGGCCTCGGAGACCTTCGCCTCGACGTCCGACTGGAAAGAGCGCGCGGCGTTCTCGAACTCGGTCTTCACCTTGCCGAGCTCGGCGACATCGATCTCGCGGTTGATGTCCGCCTTCACCTGGGTCACGTAGCGCTGCAGCCGCCCGTAAAGATGGCCGAGCGTGCGCGCGACGCGCGGCAGGCGTTCGGGCCCAATCACCACCAAAGCGACGATGCCGATCAGGAGAAGCTTGGAAAACCCGAAGTCGAACATGAAATCCGGATGGTCACCGGGCGGCTGCGCCCGGGACGATCAGCTCTTTTGCTTGTCCCGGACCTCGCCCTCGATGGTGCTTGCGGAGGCCGCGATCTCGCCGGCGGGCTTCTTGACGTCGTCGTCGCTCTTCATTCCGTCCTTGAAGCCCTTCACGGCGCCGCCCAAGTCGGCGCCGATGTTGCGCAGCTTCTTGGTGCCGAAGATGAGGAGCACGACCAACAACAGAATCAACAAGTGCCAGATGCTCAATGAACCCATGGGATTGCTCCTGCCTAGTCCTTCGCGATCATGCGTGGAAGGGGATCGGGGCCGCCGATGATGTGTATGTGCAAATGATACACGTCCTGCCTGCCGATCCGCCCCGTGTTGACGATGGTCCGGAAGCCGTCGGTCGCGCCCTGCTCGCGCGCGAGGCGCCCCGCCTTCGCCATCATCCTGCCCAGCACCGCGGCATGGGCGTCGGTCACCGTGGCGAGCGAGTCGACGTGGTCCTTGAGGATCATCATGAAGTGCACGGGAGCGAGCGGGTTGATGTCGTGGAAGGCGAGCATGTCGTCGTCCTCGTACACCTTGCGGCTCGGGATGGCGCCCGCGACGATCTTGCAGAAGATGCAGTCGGATTTCGCGACCATCAGGAAGCTCCTTTCGTCCGGGATGCCTTCTCGTCGATTCCGGAGCGGCCCTCGCGCCGCTCGAGCTCGGCGAGCACCTCGCTCGCCGCAATGCCGTGCCACGCGAGCATCACGAGGCAATGGAACCAGAGGTCCGCGGTCTCGTGGACGATCGCGGAGCGCTCCCCGGACTTGGACGCGATCACCGTCTCGACGGCCTCCTCGGCGACTTTCTCGAGGATGTGGTCGAGCCCTTTGGCGTTGAGCGACGCGACGTAGGACGCCGACGGGTCGGCGCCGCGGCGCGCGGCGATCGCCGCTTCGAGGCGCTCGAGGATCCCGCGTTCAGCCATCGGCTTTCTCCCGCCCCGCGCCGATCACCGGATCGGTCTCGACCCAGCGGCGCCCGCGCGGTCCCGATTCGAGCACGCTGAAGAAGCAGCGCCTGCGCCCCGTGTGGCACGCGATCCCCGCCACGGACTCCACGCGCAGCAGCACCGTGTCCGCGTCGCAATCGAGGCGAATCTCCAGGACACGCTGCGTATGTCCCGAGGTCTCGCCCTTTCTCCAGAGCGATCGGCGCGAGCGCGACCAGTAATGCGCCTCGCCCGATTCGGCGGTTCGCTCGAGCGAATCGCGATTCATCCACGCGACCATCAGCACCTCGCCCGATGTCGCGTCCTGCGCCACGGCGGGAACCAGCCCGTCGGCATTCCACGCCACCCGCTCGATCCAGTCGTTCGCATTCACAATCGCATCTCGATTCCGCGCGCGGCGAGGAAGCGCTTCGCCTGCGCGATGGTGATCTCGCCGAAGTGGAACACCGAGGCCGCGAGGACGGCGTCCGCGCGTCCCTGCTCGATGCCGAGCGCGAGATGCTCGAGCGTTCCCACGCCGCCGCTCGCGATCACCGGCACCGTCACCGCCTCGGACACCGAGCGCGTGAGCTCGATGTCGAAGCCCGCCTTCGTTCCGTCGCGATCCATGCTCGTGAGGAGGATTTCACCCGCGCCGCGCCGCGCCATTTCGCGCGCCCATTCTACGACATCGAGTCCGCGCGCCTTGCGCCCGCCGTGGGTGAAGACCTCCCACCGGCCCGCGCCCGCGGCGCGCGCGTCGATGGCGATGACGATGGCCTGCGAGCCGAACCGCGATGCGGCGCGCGCCACGAGTTCGGGGTCGTCCACGGCGGCGGTGTTGATGCTCACCTTGTCCGCGCCCGCGTTGAGCAGCCGGCGCACATCCTCCACCGAGCGCACGCCGCCGCCGACGGTGAGGGGAATGAAGACCTCGTCGGCGACGCGCTCGATCACGTCGATGATGGTGTCGCGGGCGTCGCTCGAGGCGGTGATGTCGAGGAACGCGATCTCGTCCGCGCCCGCGGCATCGTAGGTGCGCGCGGTCTCCACCGGATCGCCGGCGTCGCGCAGGGCCACGAAGTTCACGCCCTTCACGACGCGCCCCGCGTGCACGTCGAGGCACGGGATGATGCGCTTGGCGAGGCTCACGCGCCGCCGGAAGCGAGCTTCACCGCCGCGGCGAAATCGAGCTTTCCCTCGTAGATGGCGCGCCCCGTGATGCACGCCGTGATGCCTTCGGATTCCACCGCCATCAGCGCCTTGACGTCGTCGAGGCTGTTGAGACCGCCGCTCGCGATCACGGGGACCGAGAGCGCCTGCGCGAGACGCACGGTCGCCTCGATGTTGACGCCGGTCATCATCCCGTCGCGGCCGATGTCGGTGTAGATCACCGCTTCGACGCCGTAGTCCTGGAAGCGCTTGGCGAGATCGACCACGTCGTGACCGGTGAGCTTCGACCAGCCGTCGGTGGCGACCTTGCCGTCCTTCGCGTCGAGCCCGACGATGATGTGGCCGGGGAACGCATCGCACGCCTCGTGCAGGAACCCCGGATTCTTCACCGCCGCGGTGCCGATGATGACGAAGGACACGCCGTCGTCCAGGTAGCGCTCGATGGTGTCGAGGTCGCGGATCCCGCCGCCCAGCTGCACCGGAATATCGGAATCGACCGAGCCGATGATGTCCTTGATGGCCGCCTCGTTGCGCGGCTTGCCCGAGACGGCGCCGTTCAGGTCGACGACATGGAGCCTGCGCGCGCCCTTTCCGGCCCACTGCGCCGCGGCCTTGCCGGGCTCCTTCGAGAACACCGTGGCGGAATCCATGCGGCCCTGCTCGAGGCGCACGCAGTGGCCGTCCTTCAAGTCGATCGCGGGGATGATCAGCATGGTGGGTCGGAATCGCTAGGGATCCCAGGTGGCGAAATTGCCGAGCAGCGTGAGCCCCGCGGTGCTGCTCTTCTCGGGATGGAACTGCGTCGCGAAAATGTTATCGCGGGCGATGGCCGAGGTAAAGGCATCGGGATAGCGCGTCGAGGCGGCGGTGAGCGCCTCTTCGGTGGGCTCGCAGTAGTAGCTGTGGACGAAGTAGAAGCGGCTGCCGTCGGCGATGCCCTTCCACAACGGATGCGGGACGAGCTGCCATACCTCGTTCCATCCCATGTGCGGAATCTTCAGTCCCGCCTTGCGTTCGAACGCGCGCACCTCGCCCCGCAGCAGCCCGAGCCCGGGCGTGTCTCCCTCGGCGCTGCGCTCGAAGAGCATCTGCTGCCCGATGCACAGGCCGAGGAAAGGCTTGCTACCCGCGGCGTACGCGACGGCATCGCCCAGCCCGCTTTCGTTCAGCGCGCGCATGCAGTCGGGCATCGCGCCCTGCCCCGGAAACACCACGCGGTCGGCGGCGCGTATCGCTTCCGGTTGCGCGGTGATCTCCACGCGCGCATCGGGCGCGACGTGCCGCAGCGCCTTCTGCACCGAGCGAAGGTTGCCCATGCCGTAGTCCACGATCGAGATGCGTTGAGCCATGAGGGCGATGGAGGGACTGGAAGAGGCTACAGGCTTCCCTTGGTCGACGGAATGATTCCCGCCGCGCGCGGATCCGGCTCGACGGCCATGCGCAGCGCGCGCGCGAAGGCCTTGAACACCGTCTCGCACTGATGGTGCGCGTTGTCGCCGCGCAGGTTGTCGATGTGGACCGTCGCCTGCGCGTGGTTCACGAAGCCCTGGAAGAATTCGTGCGTGAGGTCGACGTCGAATTCGCCCACGCGGGCGCGGCGGTAATCCACGTGCCACTCGAGCCCCGGGCGCCCGGAAAAATCGATCACGGCGCGCGACAGCGCTTCGTCCAGCGGCACGTACGCGTGTCCATAGCGACGGATGCCCTTCTTGTCGCCGAGCGCCTTCGCCATCGCCATGCCGAGCGTGATGCCGATGTCCTCGACGGTATGGTGCGCGTCGATGTCGAGGTCTCCCTTGGCCGTCACCTCGAGGTCGAGACCGCCGTGGCGCGCGAGCTGGTCGAGCATGTGGTCGAGGAAGGGGATGCCGGAGGCCAGACGCGCGTCCCCGTGCCCATCAAGATCTACGGCGACCCGGACCTGGGTTTCCTTGGTGTCCCGCTGGATTTCGGCCTTGCGCATTGGGGGGTCAGCCGAGGGCGGCGGCGAGTGCCTCGAGCATTCGCGTGTTCTCGTCGGGTGTTCCGACCGTGAGCCTCAGGCAGTTGGCGAGCAGGGGATGCGAGCCGTGGAATGTGCGAACCAATATACCACGCTGCCGCAAGGCCTCGAAGGCGCCCGGCCCATCGGGCAGGCGCACGAGGATGAAGTTCGCCGCGGAGGCGAAGCGCTCGACTCCCGGGATCGCGTCGAGGTCGCGCTCGAGCCGCCCGCGCTCGGCGAGGATCGCGGCGGTCTGCCGCGCGAAGGCCTCGCGATGGCCCAGGAGAAGCTCCGCTGCCGCAGCGTCGAGGGAGCTCACGTTGTAGGGCATGCGCAGCTTCTCGAATTCGCGGATCCATTCGCGCGTTCCCACGGCTAGGCCCAGGCGCAGTCCGGCCAGGCCGAGCTTGGAGACGGTGCGCACCAGGATCAGGTTCGGATGCCTGCCCACCTCGCCCAGGAGCGACTTCCCTCCCGAGAAGGCGTAGTACGCCTCGTCGACGGCGACCAGTCCCGGCGACGCGGCGACGACGCGCAGGACGGCCTCGCGGGGGAAGAGATTCCCGGTGGGATTGTTCGGATAGGCGATCCACGTGAGCGCCGGCGCCTCGGCGGCGATCGCCTTCATCACGGCGTCCTCGTCGAGCGTGAAGTCGCCGCGCAGGGGCACGCCCACGTAGCGCATTCCCGCCCAAAGCGCGGCGAGGCGATACATCACGAACGACGGCTCCAGCGACAGGACGGCGGCCCCGGGCTTCGCGAGCGCGAGCGTCACGATCTGCAGCACCTCGTCGGAGCCGTTGCCGAGGAGGATCTCGAGGGAATCCGGGATCGCCATCGCCTCGCGAAGGCTCGCCTTCACTCGCGCGCCCGTCGGATCCGGATAGCGGTTCACGTCCACCTGGGCGAGGCGCTTGGCCATCGCCTCGCGAAGCTCCGGCGGCAGGCCGTAGGGATTCTCCATCGCGTCGAGCTTCACCAGGCCCTCGGCGGGAGCGACGTGATAAGCGGTGAGCGCGCGGACGTCGTCGCGCACGAGGTTTTCGGGACCCTTGCCGCGGGCCGCCGGCGCGCTCATTCCTCGCCCATGCGCCACTCCGCGCTGCGCGCGTGGGCCTCGAGGCCTTCGGCACGAGCGAGCGTCGCCGCGGCGGCTCCCAGAGCCCGCGCGGCCGCGGGCGAGACGCCGATGACGCTCGATCGCTTCTGGAAATCGTAGACGCCCAGCGGCGACGAGAAGCGCGCGGTGCGCGAGGTCGGCAGGACGTGATTGGGGCCCGCGCAATAGTCGCCGAGCGATTCGGAGGCGTAGTGGCCGAGGAAGATCGCGCCGGCATGGCGGATCCTCGCGAGGAGCTTCTCGGGATCGGCGACCGCGAGCTCGAGGTGCTCGGGGGCGATGCGGTTGGCGATCTCGCATGCTTCCTCGAGATCGCGAACCCGGATCAGCGCGCCGCGCGCGCCGAGCGACGCCTCGATGATCCCGCGCCTCGGCATCTCGCGCAGCTGCCGGCGCATCGACTCGGCGACGCGCTCGATGAGGCCCGTGTCCGGCGTGAGGAGGATCGCCTGCGCCACCTCGTCGTGCTCCGCCTGCGAGAACAGATCCATCGCGACCCAGTCCGGATTCGCGGACGCGTCCGCGATCACGAGGACCTCGGAAGGGCCGGCGATCATGTCGATGCCGACCCGCCCGAAGACACGCCGCTTGGCCGCGGCGACGTAGGAATTCCCGGGACCCACGATCTTGTCGACGGCGGGAACCGTCGCCGTCCCGAAGGCGAGCGCCGCGATCGCCTGCGCGCCGCCGACCCGCACGATGCGATCCACGCCCGCGAGCGCCGCGGCCGCGAGCACCGAGGCGTTGCTCACGCCGTCGGGCGTCGGCGTCACCATGACGAGGTTCCCCACGCCCGCGACCTTGGCCGCGATCGCGCTCATCAGCACCGATGACGGATAGGCGGCCTTGCCGCCGGGCACGTAGAGCCCCACGCGATCGATGGGCGTCACCTGCTGGCCTAGCACGGTGCCGTCGCCGCCGTCGACGCGCCACGATTCCTGTACCTGGCGCTCGTGAAACGCGCGGATGCGCGCGGCGGCGAACTCGAGCGCTTCGCGCAAGCGCGGCGCGAGCGCGACGAGCGCCGCGCGCGCCGCCTCGAGAGGCACCTGCAGCGCGCCCGCCGATCCCGGCGTCCACCGGTCGAAGCGCGCCGTGTATTCGACGAGCGCGTCGTCGCCGCGGGTGCGCACCGCCTCCAGGATCTGCGCGGTGGCGCGCTCGACCGCCTCGTCCTGCGTGGCCTCGAAGGCGAGCAGCCGGTCGAGCGCCGCGTCGAAGCCCGCATCGGCGCTCGACAGCCGGCGAGGCTCAGCCACGGCCCAGCCTCGCGAACGCCTCGATCAGGGGCGCCAGCGCTTCGCGCTTCAGCTTCAACGACGCGGGGTTCACGATGAGGCGGCTCGAGACCGGCATGATCTCCTCGACCACGCGCAGCCGGTTCGCCTTGAGCGTGTTGCCGGTATCGACAAGATCGACGATCGCGTCGGCCAATCCGACGAGCGGCGCGAGCTCCATCGACCCGTAGAGCTTGATGAGGTCGACGTGCACGCCCTTCGCCGCGAAGTGCTCGCGCGCGGTGCCGATGTACTTGGTGGCGACGCGCAGCCGCGCGCCCTGCTTCACCGCGGCCGCGTAATCGAAGCCTTCGGGGACCGCGACCACCATCCTGCATCTCGCGATGCCGAGGTCGAGGGGCTGGTAAAGGCCCTGGCCGCCGTGCTCGGCGAGGATGTCGCGGCCGGCCACGCCCAGGTCCGCCGCGCCGTATTGCACGTAGGTGGGCACGTCGGCCGCGCGCACGAGGATGAGGCGCAGGTCCGGGCGCTGCGTCGCGAGGATGAGCTTGCGCGACGACTCCGGATCTTCCACGGGCCTGATTCCCGCCGCGGCGAGGAGCGGCGCCGTTTCCTCGAAGATCCGCCCCTTGGCGAGCGCGAGCGTGATCACGCGACCCTCGCGATGCGCGCGCCGAGGCTCGCCAGGCGCGACTCGAGATGCTCGTAGCCGCGATCGAGGTGATAGATGCGGTCGATGATCGTCTCGCCCTCGGCGACGAGGCCGGCGATCACGAGGCTCGCGGAGGCCCGCAGGTCCGTCGCCATCACGGTGGCTCCCTTCAGCGTGTCGACGCCGTAGATCATCGCGGTGTTGCCCTCGATCTCGATATGGGCGCCGAGGCGGCGCAGCTCCTGGACGTGCATGAAGCGGTTCTCGAAGATGGTCTCGGTCACGCGCGAGGTGCCCTCCGCGACGCTGTTCATCGCGATGAACTGCGCCTGCATGTCGGTCGGAAATCCGGGGTGGGGGGCGGTGCGCAGGCTGACCGCCTTCGGCCGCCCGCGCATCGCGATGCGCACCGTCGTGTCTCCCACCGTGATCTCCGCTCCCGCCTCGCGAAGCTTCTGGAGGACGGGATCGAGGCTCGCCACGGGCGCGTCGGTAAGCGTGATGGCGCCCCGCGTGGCGGCCGCGGCGGCGAGGAACGTCCCCGCCTCGATGCGATCGGGCATCACCGCGTACTCGACGCCCCTCAGGCGCTCCACGCCCTGCACGGTGATCACGTCCGCGCCATGGCCCTGGATGCGCGCCCCCATCGCGATGAGGCAGCGCGCGAGATCGACCACCTCGGGCTCGCGCGCGCAGTTCTCGAGCACGGTCTCGCCGTCGGCCAGGCACGCGGCCATCATCAGATTCTCGGTGCCCGTCACGGTCACGGTGTCCATGAAGATGCGCGCGCCCTTGAGGCGCCGGGCGGTCGCGTGGATGTCCCCGGCCTCGATGGCGATCTGCGCGCCCATCGCGGTGAGGCCCTTGATGTGCAGGTCGACGGGACGCTCGCCGATGGCGCATCCGCCGGGCAGCGACACGCGCGCCTCGCCGAAGCGCGCGGTGAGGGGCCCCAGCGCGAGGATCGAGGCGCGCATCGTCTTCACGAGATCGTAGGGCGCGAAGGGCTCGGTGATCGCGTCGGCGCGCAGCTGCGCATGGTGCTCGCCCTCGCTCGCCTTCACGCCCATGCGCTCGAGGAGCTTCACCATGGTGCGCACGTCGTTCAGCTGCGGCAGGTTCGTGATGCGCATCGCATCGCTCGTGAGCAGCGTGGCCGCCAGGATCGGCAGCGCCGCGTTCTTCGCGCCGGCTACGCGGACCTCGCCCGAAAGCGCGACGCCGCCCTGAATGGATAGTTTCTGCATGGTCTCTTTATGTCGGCCGGGCCGCAGCCCAGCCCCGGTCTTTCAGCGCGCGGCCCATTCCTCGGGGGAAAAGGTCTTCATCGAGAGGGCGTGGATCTCCTCGCGCATGCGATCGCCGAGCGCCGCGTAGACGAGCTGGTGCTGGCGCACGCGGGAAAGCCCCATGAAGGCCGGGCTCACGATCACCGCGTCGAAATGGGCGCCGTCGCCGCTCACCTCGAGGTGCGTGCAGGCGAGGCCGGCGCGGATCGACTGCTCTATGGAACCGGGTTCGACCATGGTGGGGCGTCAGTGCCTCAGCTTGTAGCCGCGGCGAATGAGATGCAAGGTCAGTAATGATAGGGCACCGAAGGCGGCGCTCGCAAACGCGAGGCTCGCCCACGGCGAGACGTCCGATTGGCCGAAGAAGCCGTAGCGGAATCCGTCGATCGCGTAGAAGAAGGGGTTGAGCTTCGACACCGCCTGCCAGAAGGGCGGCAGCGAATGCATCGAATAGAAGACGCCCGCGAGGAAGGTGAGGGGCATCACCAGGAAGTTCTGGAAGGCCGCGAGCTGGTCGAATTTCTCCGACCACACGCCGGCGATGATGCCCATCGTGCCGAGCATGCCGCATCCCACGATCGCGAAAGCCGCGATCCAGGCGGGATTGCCCACGGGAAGCGGGATCAGCCACACGGTCGCCGCGAAGACGCCCGTGCCGACGACGAGCCCGCGCACCATCGAGGCGAGGAGGTACGCGGCGAAGATCTCGCCCGCCGAGAACGGCGGCAGCAGGATGAACACGATGTTGCCGGTGATCTTCGACTGGATGAGCGACGACGAGCTGTTGGCGAACGAGTTCTGCAGCATCGCCATCATCGCGAGGCCAGGGATGAGGAACTGCAGGTAAGTCACCCCCGCGAACGCCTGCACGTGCCCCGCGAGCGCATGGGCGAAGACGAGCAGGTAGAGGAGCGTCGTGAGCACCGGCGCCGCGACCGTCTGGAAGCTCACCTTCCAGAAACGCAGCACTTCCTTGTAGAGGAGCGTGCGGAACCCGCTCATCGCGCCGCGGCCTCTTCGCGCCGCATGATCTTCACGAACACTTCCTCGAGCTCGGGCTCCGCGACCTCGAGGCTCGCGACCGCGGCGCCCGCCTCGCGCATCGTCCGCAGCGCGTCTTCCACGTGCGCCACGTCGGCGATCGGGATGCGCCACCACCCGGTGGCCTCGAGCGCGGCGCCCGCGGCGAGCGGCGCGGGGAGACCGCCCTTCTCGAGCTTCACCCGCAGCACGCGCTCGGAGAACTCGGCGAGAAGGCTCGCGGTCGATCCCAGCGCGACGATGCGGCCATCCTTCATCATCGCGATGCGCGAGCAAAGCTGCTGCGCTTCCTCGAGATAGTGCGTCGTGAGCACGATGGTGTGTCCCGCCGCGTTGAGCCCTCGAACGAACGCCCAGAGCGTCTGGCGAAGCTCCACGTCGACACCCGCGGTCGGCTCGTCGAGCACGATGACCGGCGGGCGGTGCACCAGCGCCTGCGCGACCATCACCCGCCTCTTCATGCCGCCCGACAGGCTCCTCATGTTGGCGCCGGCCTTCGATTGCAGCGCGAGGCGCTCGAGCAACTCGTCGATCCACGCGCCGTTGCGGCGCAGGCCGAAGTAGCCCGACTGGATCTCGAGCGTTTCCCGCACCGTGAAGAACGGATCGAAGACGATCTCCTGCGGCACGATCCCGACCGCCCGGCGCGCGAGGCGGAAGTCGCGCTGCACGTCGTGGCCCATGATCGCCAGCGAGCCGCGATCGGCTCGCACCAGCCCGCCGAGCGCGGAGATGAGGGTGGTCTTGCCCGCGCCGTTGGGCCCGAGGAGGCCGAAGAACTCGCCCTTGCCGACCTCGAGCGAGACTCCGCAGAGCGCTGGCACCGCGCCGTAGCGCTTGTGCACGTCCCGCGCTTCGACCGCTAGGCCCCCTGCCGCATCGCTCACGCCCGGTGGGGCTGGATGACTTCCGCCACCCCGTAGAGCTCGGCCAGCGCGACGAGGTTGGCCGGGAGGTTCACGAAGACGAGGGTCTTCTTGCGCTTCGACGCCATGCGCCTCCAGTCGAGGAGGAGCGCGACGGCCGCGGAGTCGACGTCGGTGACCTCCGCGAAATCGATGGTCAGCTTGTCGGGCAAATCGGGCCGCGCCACGAACAACGCGCTTTCCTCGAGCACCGCCGGGATGGTCTCGAAGGTGAGGCCGCCCTTGAGCGGAAGGACCTCTCCCGACGCGGCGGCGCTCACTTCTTCGGCGCGGCCGCGGGCGAGCGATTGCGCTCCTGGAGCGTCTTCACGAGCCCGTCGATGCCGCCCTTCTGGACCTGGTCGTTGAACGTGCCGCGATAGGTCGTCACCAGCGACGCGCCGTCGATCACGACGTCGTAGACCTTCCAGCCGCTGTCGGCCTTCTCCATCGTGTAGTCGATGGGGATCGGCGGCCCGCCCTGCTGGATCACGGCGCTGCGCACCGTCGCCTCCTTGTCGGCGGGGGCGACCTTGGTGGGCTTCACGTCGATCGTCTGGTTGCGGTACTGCGACAGCGACGAGGAATAGGTGCGCACGAGCAGCGTGCGGAACTCCTTCACGAGCGACTGCTTCTGCTCGTCGTTCGCCTGGCCCCAGTTTCGGCCGACCGCGAGACGCGTCATCCGCTCGAAGTCGAAGTGGGGCAGCACCTTCTGCTCGGCGAGCTCGAACACTTTCGCGGAGTTGCCGTTCTGGATGTCCTTGTCGGCCTTGATGATCGCGATGATCTCGTCGGCGGTTCTCTTCACCAGGGCGTCGGGGGATTCCTCGGCCGCCGCGATGGCGGGAATGAGCGCTGCGAGCAGCGTGGCGAGAATGCGATACATGGGGGATCTTTCTTGGGGGGTGCGAACACCGCTTGGACCGCGACGACCGCGCGCCGTTCCGGTGGATTACTTCCTTGCCGCCGCCGGCGCTGGCGCTGGCGCTGGCGTGGCGGCGGGTGGGCCCGAATCCTGGGCCTTGCTGAAGAGGAACTGCCCGATCAGCTTCTCGAGGACCACCGCCGACTGCGTGATGGTGATGCGATCGCCCGAGGCGAGCTTCTTGTCGTCGGCGCCGGCGTCGAGGCCGACGTAGGTCTCGCCGAGAAGGCCCGAGGTGAGGATGGACGCCGTCGTGTCGCGCGGAAAGGCGTAGCGCCTGTCGAGCGCGAGCGTGACCTGCGCCTGGTAGCTCTCGTTGTCGAAGCGGATGTCGGCGACGCGGCCGACGAGGACGCCCGCGCTCCTCACGGGGCCGCGCACCTTGAGCCCGCCGATGTTGTCGAAGCGCGACTCGACGCGATAGGTTTCCGTCGCGCGCTCGGCGCCGAGGTTGCCGACCTTCAGCGCGAGCACCAGGAGCGCGACGAACCCCGCCGTCACGAAGGCGCCGAACCAGAGGTCGATTGTCGTTCTTTCCATTGTCGTCGGGTCAGTTCACTGTTCGGGACGCAGCATGAACGCGGTGAGCACGAAGTCGAGGGCCAGGATGACGAGGGCCGAGGTGACTACGGTTCGCGTCGTGGCGCCGGAGACTCCTTCGGCCGTCGGCGGGGCGGTGTACCCCTCGAACGTGGCGATGACCGCGACGGCAATGCCGAACACGAAAGCCTTCAGCAGCCCGTTCAAAACATCATACCGGAACTCCACCGCCGCCTGCATTTGCGACCAGAACGC
>JADGRS010000040.1 GCA_017880705.1 Burkholderiales bacterium | reverse complement strand
GAAGGGCGCCGCGCAGGAGGCCGACGACACCGGTGTGCGCGACCTTCTCCTTCCCCTCGATGCCGAGGGCGCGAAGATGGTCCGCGACGATCTTCGAGGTGCGGAACTCACGGTTGCCGAGCTCGGGGTTCGCATGGAAGTCGCGCCGCCACGCGGTGACCTTCGCCTCGAGGCGCTCGGCCGCCGAGCCGATGGCTTCGTCGAGCGCGGACGCGGCGCCCCGGGGATTCTTCGCGGCCTCGTCGTTCATCGCGACGCCAGCGTTCCGACGAGCCCGGCGATGCCGATGCCGAGCGCCGCGAGCGCATCGCCCGCGATCAGCCCGCCGCCGAAGAGCGACGTCGTGCTCATGTCGTCGGGCAATCCCTTCGCGTCGTCCGCGCGCCGGGGATTGAAGATCGCGTTGAAGGCGCTGGAGACGATGCCGCCGGCGCCGAACCACAGCGAGGTGTTCAGGTTCACGAATCCTCCGAATGACAACGCATAGGGCGAGGGAAGCAAGACGGCGTCGATCATGAAGTCCGTCGCGAAGCCGGCGCGCGACGAGGCGGCGAAGCGGCGGTAGCGCTCGCTCGCCCTGATCACCTTGCGCGCGAGCTCGATCGCGAAGCCGACGGCCACACCCACCCAGATCGCGAGAAGCTGGAAGGGCTTGGGATCGGTGAGGCTCCTCAGCACACCGACGATCTTGTAGGTCATGGCGGCGCTCCAGTTGGCGGGCTGGTCGGCGGCCTGCATCACCGTCTGGTCCTGCATCAGCACGGGGTAGGCGGTCATGAAGATCTTCGCGAACACGACGCCCATGATCGCGCCCATGAGGATGCCCGCCGCCTGGTAGCGGAACTGGATCACGCGGTTGGTGCCCAGGCGCCATCCCGTCGAGCGGTCCTGCTGCATGTCGGCGGCGGTGTTGGTCGCGATGAGGAGTATCGCGCCGGCCATGAGCCCCACGCCCGGATCCTTCAATCCCGCCGTCGCCATCACCAGCACCGCGACCACGAACGCCGAGGAGATGGGGTTCTGGTCCGTGAGCCCCAGCGAGATGCCGTTGATCATCACGAAGACGAAGGAGAGCGCGATCGCGATCGCGAGGAATTCGACCGGCTGCGCGAAGAAGAGATGGCCCGTGGCGACGACGCCCGCGCCCCACGCGATCACCCACGCCACCAGGAGCTGCGTGTTCACGCGCTTCCAGTCTTCCTGCGGCGGGACCGGCAGGTGGGCCCGATATCGCTCCACGGCCTGCCACGCGATGATCGCGAGATCGATGATGGCCGCGCCCATGATGGTGCCGAGCGCGATGAGGAACGTGATCTTGCGGAAGGGCTCGCCCGCGTTCAGCCAGCCGATCGAGACGAAATACGGAATGAGCGCCCAGCTGATCACGCCGCCCATGATCGCGGGAATGCCGATGCGGGCGCTGACCACCATTCCCGCGCCGAACGTCGACGCGGAAAAATCGATCGCGCCGAGCACGGCGACGCGAGTCGCCGCGATTCCGCCGACGAGGCCGAGCGCGATGCCGGTGCCAAGCTTGCCCACGGATTGGCGCAGCAGCACCGGATCGGTGAGCGCGCGCAGGATGTTGGCGACCGCGAGCCCCGAGGGAAACGTGAGCTGCATGCGATCCACGAGGATCGGCGTGCAGAGCATGCCCACGCCCGCCGCGAACATGCCGATGCAGAGGAAGTAGAGCACCATCTGCCAGATCGGCGGCTCGGGAAGGCCCATCCAAACCATCGCCTCGAGGAGCACACCCATCGCCGAAAGGCTCGCCACCGAGGCGGCCGCCGTCTGGATGTAGTTGGCACCGTGCTTTCCCTCGGCGCCGTATCCGTAGGTCACCGTCGAGCCGAGAATGCCCGCGAGCACCTGCCCGCCGATGAAGAATCCCAGCGAGAAGTTCATGTACGACGCGGTGACGCCGCCGAGCGGACCGAGGACGAGGATCCCGAGCGCGAGCAGCAGCGCGTGGTACTTCCAGGTGTCGGGAGCGGGTAGCCAGGCCCAGCGGGGGGTCATCGAATTCCCATGACGATCGTCCGGGAGGAAAATAGCACGATGAAGATTCCTTCACAGGAGCTCGCCCTCATCTCGGCGGGCACGCTCGAGCACTACAACCGCACCGCCGAAGCCTTTCGCGAAGGAACGCGCGAACACGACGTGAGCCAGAACATCGCCGCGCTCCTGAGGGCCATTCGCGGCGCCGCGCCGTTCACGATCCTCGACCTGGGGTGCGGGCCGGGCCGCGACCTCGCGGCGTTCACCGCCATGGGGCACGTCGCGATCGGCGTCGAGGGCGCGGTGCGCCTCGCGGAGATGGCGCGCGCGGCCACGGGATGCGAAGTGTGGGAGCAGGATTTCCTCGCGCTCGACCTTCCCGCGGCGAGATTCGACGGCATCTTCGCCAACGCTTCGCTCTTCCACGTGCCGCGGCAGGAGCTGCCGCGCGTACTGCGGGAGCTTCACGGCGCGTTGAAGGACGAGGGCGTCCTCTTCAGCTCGAATCCGCGCGGCGCCAACGAGGAAGGCTGGAACCGGGGACGCTACGGCGCCTATCACGACCTCGAGGCCTGGCGGGGTTTCATCGAGGCGGCGGGCTTCGTGGAGATCGAGCATTACTACCGTCCCGCGGGGCGTTCGCGAGAGGAGCAGCCGTGGCTCGCCACCGTCTCGCGAAAGGCCTCGAAGTCAACGGATTTAAGTAATTAAATCGCTGGCCGCGCTGCGTAGTGGGGTCCAAAGTCTATGGATGGATTGCCACGTTCGGGCGAATCCCGCGTGACGAATTCTAGAGGCGACAACATCGGGAGGCTTCGGCCTCCCATTTTTTTATCAGTGAAGGATCGCGAGCCATGAACACACAGGAAACGGACATCGTCGTGAACGCCGCCAACGCGGGCAACTTCGTCACGCTCTCCAATGCGCTGAAAGCCGCGGGCCTGGTCGGCGCGCTGAAGGGCATCGGCCCGTTCACGTTCTTCGCGCCCACGGACGAAGCGTTCAGGAAGCTCCCGGCGGGCGCGCTGGAAAAGCTCCTCAAGGATCGCCCGCGGCTCGCCTCGATCATCAACGCACACGTGATGCTGGGCGCGGTGCTCGCCAACGACATCAAGAACGGCGATTCGCCGAGCCTCGAAGGTCACGCGCTCAAGTTCAAGACCACCGACACGGGCTTCACCGTGAACGGCGCCAAGGTCTCGCGCAACGAGATCGAGGCGTGCAACGGCGTGATCCACCCCATCGACACGGTGATGATTCCCGCCTGACACCAATTTCCGCCTTCGCGGGAATGGCGCTTTACCGCACGAAGCGGACGAGCTTCTCCGCCCGGATGACGTAGGTGCTCTCGAAAGTCTCGGCAAGATCACGGTTGCGAGTCGCGACGATGAGCGTCGCCTCCGCCTCGCAGCAAAGCTGCCGCAGGAGCCGGCGTGTGGTTTCCGCGGCGCGCGCGTCGAGGTCCGCGACCGGCTCGTCCACCAGCACGGCGCGGGGCTTCGGCCACAGCGCCCGCACGATCGCGACGCGCGCGCGTTCGGCTGGAGTGAGCTCCTCGGTTCGCGCGCTCCCGCGCACGCCGGCACGCTCGAGGAGCTCTTCGGCCGAGGCGCGCTGCTCGGGGCTCGCACCCCAGCCGCCGAAGGTCGCCGGAAGCATCACGTTGCGCAGCGCGTCGAGATCCGGAAAGAGCCCGGCGCTGCGAAACACGCAACCGAGCGTGCGCCGCCGCCAGTCCTTGCGTTGCTGATGCGGGAGCTGCGACAGCTCCACGCCGTTCCAGCGAATTGATCCCGCATCGACGCGCCTGATTCCGGCGATCGATTCGAGGAGCGAGGTCTTGCCGGCGCCGGCCGGGCCCGTCACGGCGACCTGCGCGCCGGGCCGCACGTGCAGGTCGAGGTCCTCGAAGAGGCGCCGCCTGACGCCGATGGATACCGCCACGACGCTGAGGGTTGCGCCGCGAAGGGTGATTGGCTCTGGCGGGATTGAGGTCCGCCTCGCTCGCGATTCGGCGAGGCCGCCATCGAATGGGGCAAGCATGGGTGTTTCCTGGCTGCGCGTGGTCTGCGGGGCCGCGATCCGTCGCCACGGCCATTTCCCGCAGTGTCGCGCGCTTCTCGCATGGCGGGAACTACGCGCGCAGGTAGGAAACGACGCAACTTCGGGGGGCCGATCGCCGATTGCCGGTCATGAGGCGCGGCTCAGCCGCCCAGGTAGTCCCGGGTGAAGGCTTCGTAGTCGGCGCTGCGCGTGAGCTTCGCCATGAGCTCCGCGGAGGCGATGCCCTTCAGCTGCTTCCCGGGCGTTCCGTCGCGAATCGCCTTCATCGTCTCGTACATCGCCTGCACGGCGGCGGCGAAGGGCTCGTGACCCGTCGAATAGATGCGGGCGCCGCAGCTCGCGAGGTATTGCGCGTCGGCGGCCTTCTCGCCCACGCCGGCGGCGATGATCGGAAGCTTCACCGCGGCGGCAATGGCATCGAGGTCTTCGCGCTTCTTGAGGCCGGGAATGAAAAGCGCGTCGACGCCCGAATGCTCGTAGGCGCGGAAGCGGCGGATGGCATCGTCGATGGTGCCGATCGAATGCGCGCTGCTGCGCGCGAAGAGCGCCATGCCCGAGTCTCCACGGGCCCGCACCGCGGCCTTCATCTTGCCGAGGCCCTCTTCGACCGGCAGGAGTTGCGCTTCCGAAGTTGCGCCGAACGCGCGCGGCAGCAGGGTGTCCTCGATCGAGATGCCCGAGGCGCCCGCGGCCGCGAGCTCCTCGACGGTGCGCATCACGTTGAGCGCGTTTCCGTAGCCGTGATCGGCGTCGACCAGGACGCAGAGCCTGCCCGCGCGCGCCACCCGGCGCGTCTGCTCCGCGAGCTCCGTCAGCGTGAGCACCATGAGATCGGGCGCGCCGAGGACCGCGAGCGAGGCGACCGAGCCGCCCATCAATCCGACCTCGATCCCGAGCTCGTCGGCGATGCGCGCCGACATCGGGTCGAAGAGCGAGCTCGCGCGCACCGCGCGATCGCCCGCGAGGATCCCGCGAAGCCGCGCGCGACTTTCCATGGCCGAGGTCGTTGCTCCCACAACGGCCGAATGTACATACCTTTCTGAATCCTTGCTACATTGCCGTGGCGTCCAACGATCATCGCCCCCGACGAGGCCACTCCATGCAGCTCTCGATCCGCAACCTCTCCAAGCGCTACGCCAACGGCGTCCAGGCGCTCGACAATGTGTCGCTCGACATCGCGCCCGGAATGTTCGGCCGCCTCGGGCCCAATGGCGCCGGCAAGTCGACGCTCATGCGCACGCTCGCGACGCTGCAGGAAGCCGACAGCGGAACGGCGACGCTCGACGACATCGACGTGCTGCGCGACAAGGATCGCGTGAGGAGGCTCCTCGGCTACCTTCCGCAGGAGTTCGGCGTCTATCCGAAGGTGACCGCGGCCGAGATGCTCGACCACTTCGCGCGGCTGAAGGGCCTCACCAATTCGAAGGCGCGCAGGGCGACCGTGGACGCGCTGCTCGAGCGCACCAACCTCGCCGCGGTGCGCAAGCAGAAGCTCGGCGGCTTTTCCGGGGGCATGCGCCAGCGCTTCGGCATCGCGCAGGCGCTGATCGGCAACCCGAAGCTCATCATCGTCGACGAGCCCACCGCGGGCCTCGATCCCGAGGAGCGCGTGCGCTTCCACAACCTGCTCGCCGACATCGGGCACGACGTGATCGTGATCCTCTCCACGCACATCGTGGACGACGTCTCGGACCTGTGCCCCACGTTCGCGGTCATCAGCAAGGGCCGCGTGATCCTCGCCGGCCAGCCGCGCGAGGCGATCGCGAGGCTCGGCGGCAAGATCTGGCGGCGCGTCGTCGATCGCGAGGAACTCGCCTCGGCGCGCTCGTCGCTGCCGATCATCTCGACGCGCCTGCAGAGCGGGCGCACCGTCGTGCGCGCCTACGCCGACTCGGCGCCGGGGCCGGGCTTCGACCCGGTCGAGGCCGATCTCGAGGATGTCTACTTCAGCGCGGTCGCGGGACACCTCGCGCCCGAGCCCACCGCCGTCGCCGCCTGAGGCCCGCGCCATGCTCACCATCGCGTGGTTCGAGTTCCGGACGAAGCTGAAGCGCATCTCGACTTACGTCTACTTCGGGATTTTCGCGGCGATCGCGGCGCTGTGGATGGCCGCGGCGGGCGGCGCCTTTGTCTCCGCGAACATCGTCTTCAGCACTGAGAAGGTCTACATCAATGCGCCCTATGCGCTCGCGCAGACCATCACCCTCTTGGGATTCCTGGGCGTCGTGGTGATCGCCGCTTTCATGGGACGCGCGGTGCAGCAGGACTTCGAGTACCAGACCTTTCACTTCTTCTTCACCAGCCCGATCGCGAAGAGCGACTATCTCGTGGGGCGCTTCCTCGGCGCCGTCGCGATCCTGGTGTTCATCTTCCTCGGGATCGCGTTCGGCATCCTCGTCGGAACTCACTGGCCCGGCGTAGACCCGGCGCGGCTGGGCCCCTGGTCGCTCGCGGCCTTCGCCCAGCCCTACCTCGTGATGCTCCTGCCCAACATCCTTTTCCTGGGGGCGCTCTTCTTCGGGCTGGCGGCGTTGGGGCGGCGCATGCTCCCGGTCTACATCGCGGGCGTGGTGGTGCTCATCGGATACCTCGCCTCCGCGCGGCTCCTCGCCGACATCGACAACAAGACGATCGCGGCGTTGATCGATCCTCTCGGCTCGGCCGCGATGGGCCTCGTGACCCGCTACTGGAGCCCGTCGGAGAAGAACACGCGCATCATCCCGATCGCCGAGCAGGTGCTGTGGAATCGCGCGCTGTGGCTTGGCCTGGGAGCGGTGATCTTCGCGGCATGCTACATGCGCTTCCGCATGAGCTTCGCGGCGCCCGAGGGCAAGGCGAAGCGCGGGAAGGGCCGGATCGCCGACGTGGAGAGCGATCGCCAGGCAGCGCCCGTGGCGCTGCCGCTCGTGACGCTCTCCACCGGCACGGCGGCCTACCTCGCCCAGCTTCCGGGACTGGTCGCGCTCTACCTTCGCGAGACGGTGAAGAACGTCTACTTCCTGGTGATCGCTGCCGCCGGCGCGCTCTTCGTGCTCGCCAACGCGAAGGTGGTCGGCAGCGCCTTCGGAACCAACACCTATCCCGTCACCTACCAGGTGATCGATTTCGCGTCGGGCAGCTTCGGGCTCTTCTCGCTCATCATCACCGCCTTCTACGCGGGCGAGCTCGTGTGGCGCGAGCGCGACGCGCGCATCGCGGGCATCGCCGACAGCCTGCCGGCGCCCACGTGGCTCGGCTTCATCGCGAAGCTCATCACGCTGATGGGCGTGCAGGTGCTGCTGCAGGTCGTGATCCTCGTGTGCGGCGTGCTGATCCAGCTCTTCTCCGGCTACACGAAGCTCGAGCTCGACCAGTACCTCTTCAGGCTCTTCGTGCTGCAGCTGCCGGTGTCCTGGATGATCGCCGCGCTCGCGCTGGCGATCCACTCGGTAGTCAACCACAAGTACCTCGGCCATTTCCTGGTGATCCTGTACTACCTCGTCGAGATCGCCGCCATCTCGTTCGGCTACGACCACCCCCTCTACCGATTCGGGAGCACGCCTCCCCTCGTGTACTCGGACATGAACCGTTACGGGCACTTCCTGCCGGCCGTATGGTGGTTCCAGTTGTACTGGACCGCGGCGAGCGTGCTGCTGCTCGTCGTCGCGCGGCTCTTCTGGGTGCGCGGCGCCGACACGGCGTGGAAGGTCCGCATCGCCATCGCCCGCGCGCGCTGGACGCTCCCGGTGACGCTCACCGCGGGCGCGGCGGCCGTCGTGTTCGTCGCGACCGGCGCCTGGATCTTCTACAACACCAACATCCTGCGGCCCTATCGCAACGAGTTCGACGGGGACGAGCTCCAGGCGCAGTACGAGAAGCTCTACAAGCCGTTCCTCGCGAAGGCCCAGCCCAAGATCGTGGCCGTGCGCATCGACATGGACCTGCATCCCTACGAGCACAAGCTGCGCTTCGTGGGAACCTATACGCTGAAGAACAAGTCGCAGGCCGCGATCCCGGAGCTCTACCTCAACGTGCGCGAGTCGGCGACGGTGAACGCGCTCAAGGGGAGCGTGCCGATGACCCTCGCGGAGTCCCGGCCCGATCTCGACTGGCGGCGCTTCACCCTCGGGCGCGCTCTTCTGCCCGGCGAGACGATGACGCTCGACTTCGACCTCGAATATCCGCGCCCCGGATTCAGCGTCTCGGGCGCGTCGCGCATCGTCGTCGACAACGGCACCTTCGTGAACAGCGGCCTGCTTCCCGATATCGGCTACCAGGAGCGCGCGGAGCTCACCGAGGACCGCGTGCGCAAGAAGCACGGCCTCGAGCCCAAGGAGCGCATGCACGACATCGACGACGTCGCGGCGCGCACCCGCAACTACATCTCGAGCGACGGCGACTGGATCGACTTCGAGGCGACCATCGCCACGGCGCCCGACCAGGTCGCGATCGCGCCGGGCTACCTGCAGCGCGAGTGGATGGAGAACGGCGAGCGCCATTTCCACTACAAGATGGACGTGCCGATCCTCAATTTCTACGCGTTCCTGTCGGCGCGCTACGCTGTGAAAAAGGACATTTGGCGCGGCGGCGGCAAGGAAGTCCCCGTCGAGATCTACTACCAGCCCGGCCACGAGTACGACCTCGACCGCATGATCGAAGGCGTGAAGGATTCGCTCGACTACTACACGAAGAACTTCAGCCCCTATCAGCATCACCAGGTGCGCATCCTGGAATTCCCGCGCTACAGCTCGTTCGCGCAGGCATTCCCGAACACGATTCCCTATTCCGAGAGCATCGGCTTCATCGCGAAGGTGGATCCCAAGGATCCGAAGGACATCGACTATCCCTACTACATCACGGCGCACGAGGTCGCGCACCAGTGGTGGGCGCACCAGGTGATCGGCGCGAATGTGCAGGGCGCGACGATGCTTTCGGAGACGCTCGCGCAGTACTCCGCGCTCATGGTGATGAAGAAGAAGTTCGGCGACGCGAAAATGAAGCGCTTCCTCAAGTACGAGCTCGACAGATACCTCCTTGGGCGCGGCACCGAGCGCAAGAAGGAGCTGCCGCTCTATCGCAACGAGAACCAGCAGTACATCCACTACCGCAAAGGCAGCCTCGCGATGTATGCGTTCCAGGACGCGATCGGCGAGGAGGCCGTGAACCGCGCGCTCGCCTCGTACATCAAGAAGGTCGCGTACCAGGAGCCGCCGTACACCACCTCGCGCGAGCTCCTCGCCGAGTTCAAGGCGGTGACGCCGCCCGAATACCAGTACATGATCACCGACCTCTTCGAGACGATCACGCTCTACGAGAACCGCGCCGTGTCCGCGACGTACAAGGAGAAGGAGGGCGGGCGCTACGAGGTGACCCTCAAGGTCAACGCGAAGAAGGTCCGCGCCGACGAGAACGGCGTACAGACCGAGGAACCCATGGACGACCTGATCGACATCGGCGTGCTCGGCGCGGACGACGCGCCGCTATACTTGAAGAAGCATCGCATCCACTCCGGGGAGACGAGCTTCACCATCGAGGTGGCGGGCAAGCCGCTGCGCGCGGGCATCGACCCCGTCATCAAGCTGATCGACCGCCGCCCGGACGACAACACCGTCGCCGTGACGAAATCGGACTGACGCCCGGGGAATAGTCGCCGCGCCACGGCCGTTAATCGCCTGAGCATCATTCACCCAGGGAGAAATCATGAAGGCATCGCTCGCACTGTCACTCGCCATCCTCGCCGCACCCTTCTCGCAGGCCGCCGACGTGGAGGCGGGCCGTGCCAAGGTCGCCGTCGTCTGCGCGGCGTGCCACGGCCCGGCGGGAGTGAGCGTGAGCGAATCCATCCCGAATCTCGCCGCCCAGCGCGCGGGATACATCGAGGCGCAGCTGAAGGCGTTGAAGGACGGCTCGCGCAAGGCGCCCATCATGAACGCGATCGCCACGCAACTCTCCCCCGAGGAGATGGCGAACGTCGCCGCGTACTTCGCGTCGCTGCCGGGCGCCGGCGCTTCGGCGAAGAGCGACTTCCTTGCGAACATCGCGAAGTCGAGCGTCGCGTTCCCCGAAGGCTACAAGGAGAAGTTCGCGAAGTACCACACGATCAACTTCCCGGCGGCGAAGCAGGTGCGCTACTACTACGCGAACGACGTCGCGGCGCGCGCCGCGCGTGAAGGCAAGGCGCTTCCCGACGGGTCGGTCCTCCTCGCCGAGGTCTACTCCGCGAAGCTCGACGGGAGCCAGAACCCGATGGCGGACGAAAAGGGTTTCTTCGTGCCCGACAAGCTGGTCGCCTACACGGCGATGGAGCGCGAAGCGGGCTGGGGCAAGGATTTCCCCGACATGCTGCGCAACGAGAATTGGAACTACGCGGTGTTCACCACCGCGAAGCAGCCGCGGCCCGGCGTGAACCAGGCCGAATGCCTCGCGTGCCACAAGCCCCTCGACAAGGCGAGCTACACGTTCACGCTGAAAGAGCTGGCGGCCGCACGCTGACGTTACAAATCGACACAACCTGTGTCAGCGCGGACGCTCCGGGCGCGTTGAGTCAGTCATGGCGATTGCCATCTACCGGAGAGAAACAATGAAACGGACCTTCGCGGCGACAGCAGTGATCGCGGCATCGATGTTCGGAGCCGCCTCGGCCCAGACCACGGGCACCGAAGTGCAGCGTAACGCGAACCAGCAGCAGCGCATCGAGCAGGGCCTGCAATCGGGCTCGCTCAGCACCGGCGAGGCGGCGAAGCTCGAGAAGGGCGAGACCAAAGTCGAGCGCATGGAAACCAACGCGAACAAGGACGGCAACCTGAGCGCCGCGGAAAAGGCGCGCATCCAGAAGGCGCAGAACAAGGAGTCCGCCGCCATAGCGCGCGCGAAGACCAACGACCGCACCGGGAATCCGAATTCCGCGTCGTCCCAGCGCATGCAGGCCGACGTGCAACGCAACGTCAACCAGCAGAACCGCATCGAGCAGGGCGTGAAGTCGGGCGCGCTCACCACGCACGAAGCCGCCAAGCTCGAGCGCGGCCAGGCGCACGTGACCGCGACCGAAGCGCGCGCGGGCGCCGACGGCCACGTGGGCGCGGCCGAGCAGAAGGCCGTGCAGGCGAAGGAAAACCGCCAGAGCAAGCGCGTCTTCAGGCAGAAGCACGACGCGCAGAAAGCCAGCTGAGGGAACGATTGACCGTCGACGGCGGGCTGGGTACCTTCGGGTATCCGGCCCGTTTTCATTGCGGCGTCCTCCCGACCGAAGGAATCTCCATGCGCTACGTCCTCTACTACTGGCCCGGAATCCAGGGGCGCGGCGAGTTCGTGCGGCTTGCATTGGAAGAAGCCGGCGCCGAATACGTGGACACCGCGCTCGTTGCCGAGAAGGACGGGGGCGGTGTCGCGGCGCTCCTGGAATATCTCGAAGGCGAAGACGTGAAGCGCCCGCCGTTCGCGCCGCCGTTTCTCAAGGCCGGCAGGCAGCTCATCGGCCAGACCGCCAACATCCTGCTGTTCCTCGGCGCGCGCCACGGCCTTGCGCCGCGAGACGCGGCGGGAAGGCTCTGGACCCACCAGCTGCAGCTCACCATCGCGGATCTGGTCGTGGAGGCGCACGATACGCACCACCCGGTGGCGGGCAGCCTGTACTACGAGCAGCAGAAGCCCGAGGCGAAGCGCCGCTCCGCGGATTTCATCTCCAACCGCATTCCGAAGTTCTTCGGCTACTTCGAGCGCGTGATCGAGCGCAACGCGGCGCGCGGGCCGTGGATGGTGGGCTCGACGCTCACCTATGCCGACCTGTCGATGGCACAGGTGATCGCGGGGCTGCGCTACGCGTTCCCGAATGCGACGCGCGGGGCGTTGCGGTCCCGCCCGCGCCTTCGCGCGCTTCATGACGCCGTCTTCGCGCAGCCCCGCATCGCCCGTTACGTGAAGTCCGGCCGGCGCATCGCCTTCAACAACGACGGAATCTTCCGGCGTTATCCGGAGCTGGGAGGATGATGGTCTCCCACCCGCCAAGGTAGTATCCGCGCCCGCGAGCCGCGGACTAGCATGTCCTCCACCCGCGGGACCTTGGGAGGGGCCATGGGCGCATTCGATACGCGTCATCACGTCATCCACACGGCCGACGGCGAGCTCAGCGCGAAGACGCCCGCGACGAGCGCGGCCGACGTGCGCCGCATCGTCGGCGAGGCGATCTCGGCGAGCGCCCCATCGGGCATCGTCCTCAACTTCCACGGTGGCCTCGTCAGCCTCGCCGCGGCGCTCGAGACCGCGGAGCTGCGCCTCTTCCCGCTCTATTCGGGGGCGAACGCGTATCCGATCTTCTTCGCCTGGGAATCGGGATTCCTCGAGGTGCCGTTCAATCATCTGGGCGAGATAGGTCAGGAAGCGCTCTTCCAGGAGTTCATGAAGAAGGTCGGCGAGTGGGTATCGCGAAAGGTCGAGCCCGGCATCTCTCCGCCCCTGGCCGCGCGCACGCGAGCCGCTTCGAAAGTTCCGCGAGCGCGCGATGCCGGCGCCCAGACCCGCGCCGATCTCGACGCCTGGTTCAAGGGCGGGGCCACGCGCAGGGCGCTGCCGGCGCGGTTGCGCGAGTTCAAGACGACGAGGGTGGCGCCCCTCGCGATGCGCGCCGCCGCCGCGCCCGATCGCGACGCGCTCGCGAAGGAGATCCTCGCGAGCATCGAGCGCGACACGAAGTTCCAGGGCGCGCTGCGCTCGGCGCAGGCGGGGCTTCATCCGCAACGCCAGGCGCTGCGCATGGCGCGCGGGGGCGGCACGCGCGTGTCGACCACCTCCCTCATCGACAAGGAGGCCGCGGCGCGCCTGTTTCCGCAGGTTCGCCGCAGGACCAAGCAGCTTTCCGTGGGCGGATGGATCCAGGCGGCGAAGGTCGTGGCCGACGTCGTGCTGCGGGTGCTGCGCCGGGTCCGCACGGGCCGCGACCATGGGAAGTACGTGACGCTCGTCGA
>JADGRS010000309.1 GCA_017880705.1 Burkholderiales bacterium | reverse complement strand
GCGCCGCTTTGGCAACCCCACGACCGTGGAGGTCACCAAGGCCCGCCAGGAGATCAACAGCGGCGATCGATTGACGCCCGCGCGCGAAGCCAGCTATCCGAGTTACGTTCCCCGAGCGCCCGATAAGCCCATCACCGGCACCATCATGTCGGTCGATGGGGGCGTTTCCGAGCTCGGCCAGTTCCAGATCATCACCATCAATCGCGGAGCCCGGGACGGCGTCGAGGTGGGACATGTCCTGGCGAGTTTTCGTCGCGGCCACGTCGTGAACACCTCCGGCAGGAACCAGGCACTCGATTCCCGGGGCTGGCTGTCCGGATGGAACTGGAACTGGGGCAACTGGGGATGGGGCGGCGGTGGCACGAAAACCGCGGACCCGGCAAAGTCAGGCACGGACATCAAGACCTCCGGAGAGCGGCTCGAAGGAAGGACCGTGAAGCTGCCGGACGAGCGCAATGGCCTCGTCTTCGTGTTCCGCGTTTTCGAGAAGATGTCCTATGCGATGGTGATGCGAGCCACGAAACCCATCTACGTGGGCGACGTCGTGCAGACGCCCTGAGCTGAGCTGAATTCAACCGAAAAAGGGGGCTTCGGCCCCTTTTTTCATTTGCCTGTGCGGTCAGCGCTATCCCGTCTAGCGCCGTTTATCCGTGCATCCCGACCGCAGCTGCAGGCGCCCCTTGGAAGACTCTCTCACGCTCCGCAATGACGCCATGGCCTGGCTTGGACTGACGCTCGTGCCAGGCGTCTCTTACACGGCGCAGCGCTCCCTGCTGCAGGCATTCACTTCGCCGCAAGCGGCGCTCTCGGCATCGCGGCAGGAAGTCGAACAAGTCGCGGGCGATCTCGTGGCCAAGCGGCTCTTCGATGGACCCTCGCCCAAGTTGGTGGACGCCTCGCTTCGCTGGCTCTCGCGTCCGCATTGCCACATGCTCACCCTAAGCGATGCCGCCTATCCTCGAGCGTTGCTCGACACTCCGGACCCGCCGTGTGTTCTCTATGCGCGAGGCCGCATCGAGCTCTTGAACGAGCCGGCGGTCGCGATCGTGGGCAGCCGCAACGCGACGCCCCAGGGCTTGCGCGATGCCGAAGCGCTCGCCCGCGCGTTGTCCGAATCGGGGCTCGCAATCGTAAGTGGTCTCGCGCTCGGCATCGATGCCGCCGCGCATCGTGGCGGCCTGGCCGGTCCCGGATCCAGCGTTGCCGTAATGGGCACCGGGCCCGACCTCATCTATCCCAGGGGCAATCGCGACCTCGCAGGCGAGCTGGCCGCGAGCGGGTGCCTGATTTCGGAGTTCGCGGTCGGCACGCCATCCGTGGCGCACAACTTCCCGCAGCGCAATCGACTGATCAGCGGGTTGTCGCGCGGCGTGCTGGTCGTTGAGGCGGCCGTGAGAAGCGGGTCGTTGAACACGGCGCGCTGGGCCCTCGAGCAGGGACGCGACGTGCTCGCTGTCCCCGGCTCGATCCATTCGGCGTTGTCCAAGGGATGCCATTCATTGCTGAAGCAGGGCGCGAAGCTCGTGGAGAGTGCCGATGACGTGCTGGTGGAGTTGGGTATGATCACGCGCACCCCAGAGATGGAATCGCCTCCGGATCGCGCTGTCGAACACGACCCGATACTGCATGAAATGGGTTTCGCACCGGCATCGATCGATCAGCTCGCTCAGCGCACCGGGCTGGACGCTGCTAAACTCGCCGCCCACCTTTCATGCCTGGAGATCGCGGGGCGCATCCGGGCGCTTCCCGGCGGTTGTTTCCAGCGTGTCGCAAACGGCGTTATAAAATGAAAAGAGAAGACCCGGTCCAAATCCCATGGCATTGAATCTCCTCATCGTCGAGTCGCCCTCGAAGGCGAAGACCCTCAAGAAGTATCTTGGCAAGGATTACGAAATCCTCGCTTCCTACGGGCACGTGCGCGACCTGGTGCCCAAGACCGGAGCCGTGGATCCCGACGACGACTTCAAGATGAAGTACGAGCTGATCGAGCGCAACACGAAGCATGTCGACGCGATCGCGAAGGCCGTGAAGGATGCGGACACCATCCTCCTCGCGACCGACCCGGATCGCGAGGGCGAGGCGATCGCGTGGCATCTGTCGGAGATCCTGAAGTCGCGCAAGGCGCTCAAGGACAAGAAGATGAAGCGCGTCGTGTTCTACGAGATCACCGAGGGCGCAGTGAAGGACGCAGTGAAGCATCCACGCGCGATCTCGATGGAGCTCGTCAACGCGCAGCAGGCGCGCCGCGCGCTCGACTATCTGGTGGGATTCAACCTGTCGCCGCTGCTGTGGAAGAAGATTCGCCGCGGCCTTTCCGCCGGCCGCGTGCAGAGCCCGGCCTTGCGCCTCATCGTCGAGCGCGAGATCGAGATCGAGAAGTTCAAGACGCAGGAGTACTGGACGCTGCACTTCGACAGCGAGAAGGACAAGATCGCGTTCACCGCGAGGCTCACGCATTTCAACGGCGAGAAGCTCGACCAGTTCGCGATCGGGAATGCCGCGCGAGAAGAGGAGATCCACAAATTCCTCGACGCCCATGGCAAGGGCCTGGCGAAAGTCCGTGAAGTCGAGAAGAAGCGAAAGCTGCGCTCGCCCGCCGCGCCGTTCACCACATCGACGCTTCAGCAGGAAGCCGTGCGCAAACTGGGCTTCTCGACCGACCGCGCGATGAAGGTGGCGCAAAGCCTCTATGAAGGCGTAAGCGTCGGCAAAGTCGTCACCGGCCTCATAACCTACATGCGCACCGATTCGGTCACCCTTTCCAAGGAAGCCGTGACCGAGATGCGCGGCTTCATCAACAAGAACTACGGCCCCGACTACCTGCCCAAGGCGCCGATCGAATACCGCGCCAACTCCAAGAACGCCCAGGAAGCTCACGAGGCGATCCGCCCGACGTCGATCGCGCGCACGCCCGATTCGGTCGCGCGCTATCTCAACGACGAGCAGCGCAAGCTCTACGAGATGATCTGGAAGCGCGCCATCGCCTCGCAGATGACGCCCGCCAAGTTCGACACGGTGGCCGTCGATTTCGTGGTGGGCGGCGAGGGCAACGTGTTTCGCGCCACGGGGCAGACCATGGTGTTTCCCGGGTTCTTCGCCGTGTACCACGAGGATCAGGACGACGCCGTCGAGGAAGAGGACAAGCGCCTTCCCTCGTTCCAGGCGGGCGATTCGGTGAAGATTAAGAAGCTGTACGGCGAGCAGCACTTCACGCAGCCTCCGCCGCGCTTCTCGGAGGCGAGCCTCGTGAAGGCGCTCGAGCAATACGGCATCGGCCGGCCCTCGACGTACTCATCGATTATTTCGACGCTGGTGAACCGCGAGTACGTGACCCTCGACAAGAAGCGCTTCCAGCCCACCGACGTGGGCCGCGTGGTCAACAAGTTCCTCACCGATCATTTTGCGCACTGGGTCGACTACGAATTCACCGCGAAGCTCGAGGACGAGCTCGACGACATCTCCAACGGCAAGGAGGAGTGGAAGCCCGTCCTCGCCCGTTTCTGGAAGGACTTCTCGGCGCAGCTCATCGAAAAGGAGTCGGTGTCGCGCAAGGAGGTGACCCAGGAGGTGCTAGAGGAGATCTGCCCGAAGTGCGGCAAGCACCAGCTCACCAATCGCCTCGGACGCCGCGGCCGGTTCATCGGTTGCGCGGGTTACCCGGAGTGCGACTACACGCGCAACGTGGATGGCGCGGAGAACCAGGAAGCGCAGAAGCGTGAGATCGGCACGGATCCCAAGACGCGGCAGTTGATCCAGCTACTGGTGGGCCCGTACGGTCCCTACATCCAGCTGGGCGAGCCCGAAGGCGACAAGAAGCCCAAGCGCGTGTCGGTGCCCAAGAACGTGGCGCCCGATTCCGTGGATCTCCCGGTGGCGCTCCAGCTGCTCGCGCTACCCCGAGATCTCGGCCCCCATCCCGAAGACGGCAAGAAAGTGAACGCCGCGATCGGACGCTTCGG
This sequence comes from Burkholderiales bacterium, assembly GCA_017880705.1. Classification (GTDB taxonomy): domain Bacteria; phylum Pseudomonadota; class Gammaproteobacteria; order Burkholderiales; family Usitatibacteraceae; genus Usitatibacter. The sequence continues at coordinate 358 of JADGRS010000309.1, read as the reverse complement.
CCCATATGTCAGCCACGACGGCATGTTCAAGTCGATACCGAAGGACGAGAGCGTGTTCGACATCACGCTCGAACGCGCGGTAGCGCTGCTGAAGGAGCCGAAGCAATTCAGCGCCCGCGGTGCGTTGAAGGTGTTGGGCAAGCATCCCGATGACAACCAGCCGGTGGCGTTGTATTCGGGACGCTATGGCGCGTACGTGAAGCACGGCAAGGTGAACGCAACCCTGCCCGACCAGGGCGCCATCGGCACCATTACGCTCGAGGAGGCGATCGAGCTGCTCGCCGCGAAGTCGGGGAAGAAGCCCAAGGCGAAGCCCAAAAGCGCGAAAGCCGGCAAGCCCAAGATGAAACGGGCCGCG